>JAVCCG010000005.1 GCA_030765605.1 Candidatus Alcyoniella australis | reverse complement strand
GCGTGCCCCAGCTCGTGGGCCACCACCGACTCCAGCTCCTCGGGCTCGAGGATTTTGATCAACCCTTGGGTGATTACCACCCGCGCGTTTTGCGGGGTGTGGCCGTAGGTGAAGGCGTTGGGCGAGTAGTCCTGAATGATCCCCACCCGCGGCGCCTTCATCTTATTTTCCGCGCACACGCGCAGCATGAAGTCCTTGAGGTGCGGCGGCAGCTCCTCGTAGCTCACCCAGCGCAGGCTGTTGAACCAGCGTAGGGTGTAATCCATGATGAACGGGCTGATCAGGTATTGGACGAAGATCAGCGCGCAGGCGCCGAACACCGCGATTATCGGCGAAACGCCGCCGGCCGTGGTCAACACGACCACAAAGGCGAACATCAGCGCATAGAGCAATCCCAGCAGGCCCACCGAGCGTACAAAGAGGTTGGGCAGCCCCGGCAGCGCCGCGAGCTTGGCGTAGACCCCGACCTTGTTCGACGCGGCCGCGGCCGCCTCGGGATGGTAGGTCTGGGTGACCTGCGGTTCGATTTTGGTCAGCGATTTGGCCAGGTCCTGCAGCTTGGCCAGTTCCTTATTGCCGAACCACAGCCCGCGGCAGTGGGAGCATTCGTCGACCTGCAGATCCTTGTGCAGCAGGCCGCCCTCCCACATCATCTGGCCGTCGTTGGGGCAGCGCAACTGGCTCTGGTGCGGCTCGATCAACCCGGTCTGGTAGTAGGGGTCGATCTCGCCGGGCCGCACAAAGTAGTTGACCTCGCCGTAGTCCAGGAAGATCCCGTGACAGCGCGGGCAGACGTCGACGATTATGCCGTTGGCCGCGGGGGTCGAGGCCAGGGCCGTATCTTTACAGCGCGGGCAATGATGCAGCGGGATTGAATCGGGCTGACTCATGCTCTCTCCGTGATTAGCTGTATTTCCGGTAATGATACAGCACCCGGCTGGGACGCTGCATTTTTTCGTGCTACTTGCCGTTATGCGGATTGTTGAGCAACTCGGTCTCAAGGTTGCCGAAGGCCAGGGCGTTATTGATTTTGCCGGCCAACGGCAGCAGTGCGGAGTCGACCAAAATTTGCGCCTGCCCGGCCTTGATGCCGTAGATCTTGCGGTTGATCTCGATTACGGCCAGCCAGCGCGCGCCGGGCGTGTGTGCGATCCAGCGTTGCTCTTGGGCAAGCAGCTCTTGCTCGGCCACGCGCAGGCGGAAGGTATCGACCCCCTTGAACGGGATCGTCTGTAGTTCAAAGCTGCGGCCGGGCTTCAGCGGGCCGTAGACCCCGAGGCGGAAGTTGTACAGCGCGCTGGGCAGACTCTCGTAGATCACGCCGGGCGGGATCAAGGTCTGGCGACCGTTCTTCAGCCGTCCGTCATCGTATTCCTTGTACGACCAGATGCGCGTCGAGCCGTACTCCAGGGTGTGTTTGGAGTGAGTCTGGCTGCCGTTGTATTTGCTGCTGCGCTCCAGGCCCACGGTGATCAGCCTGCGGCGCTGGGTGTACGGGTCAAGTCCGAGCTGCATTACGCTCACTTGCTGTTCCCGACGGTAGCCGGTGAGCCAGCCGAACAGTCCCCGCGCCCGGGCGTCAATGGTGGCTGTGAGCTGGTTGTCCTGCGGGCCGCGCTCGATTCTCAGGTGCGTCTCGGCAGCGTCGATGAAACCCATGAAGGTCATCTTGTACAACAGGTGTTCGCCGCTGAGCTGTTCGAGCAGCTGATCGTCCGTGGCCTGCTGGGCAAAGCTCCTGAACGTGGAAAGCTGCGGCTGCGCCGGGTCCGGGGGGTGGATCTGCGCTGCTGCGATGCGCGGCGCGCCGATGGCAAATGCCGAGCCCAAAGCCCCTGCCGCGCTGCGTAAGAACCAGCGCCGGGGCGGATTGCGGTTATCTCCGAGTTTCATGACGGACAATTGCGACACGGCCGGAGGTGGTTGTCAACCGCCGGGGCATCAGCAGGGATGGGGCGCCTCAAATGCGCCCTACACCTCGTCCCCGGTCCAGGGTTTGTAGGGCTTGCCGGGGTTGGAGTTGATCTCGCGCAGTACGCCCTTGACGAAGTCGGGATCGCGGGCGGTGAGGCAGTCTTTGCAACGGCCGTCGAAGATCGGCACTTCGATCATCCGGCGGTGGATCGTGGACAGGGGTTCGTTGCGCAGGTTGCCGAACGTGGCCTGGATCACCGAGCAGGCGAACACGTCGCCGTAGGGCGTGATGTAGATCTTCTCGCTCCCCGCGGGGCAGCCCTCGCCGAACCAGTTGCTGGTCCCCTCCCAGCGCACGTGGGGCATGCGTTGCAGCGTGCGGAACGCCTCGACCTCCAGCTCGTCGGGCAGCAGCTCGTCCCCCGCCCATTCGCCCGCGGGATAGGCCCAGTTGACCGTGAGGGTCACGCCGAGTTTGCGCGCCAGCTCGGCCACCGCGAAGATCTCGCCCGAGGCCGTGTTCTCCGCGGTAAGAATCGTGGTCGCCCAGGTGGGCAGGTCCACGGCCTGGGCCATCTGGATCGCGGCAATGGTCTGCTCAAAGTGCCCGGGGCAGCCGCGGCTGCGGTCGTGGGTCTGCGCACTTGCGCCATCGAGGCTGAAGGTGATCATGTCCAGGCCCGCGCGCACCAGTGCGGCCATGCGCTGCGGCGTGAGCTGCCAGCCCGAGGTGCCGATGGTGATCAAAATATCGCGGCGCGCGGCGCAGCGCGTCACGATCTCCTCGATATCGTCGCGCTCCAGTGGGTCGCCGCCGGTGAGGTTGCAGAAGATCGCGCCCAGGTCGGCCATCTGGCCGGTGATCCCGGCGATCTCGTCGGGCCGCAGCTCTTTACGCTCCGCATCGACCAGCCCGGTCTTGAGGCAGTGCGCGCAGTTCATGGGGCAGCGGTAGGTCACGGCGAACTCGGCCCCGCGCAGCACCGGGCCGCGTCCCAATGCCAGGCGTGCGTAGACCTTGGCCAGCTTGGGCAGCAGCCGCGGATGGTCGAAAAGCTGGCGCAAATCTTTGAGCACGGTGCGGCGGGAGTACATGGCCATCACTTAATGCCGGAACGCTGGGTGCTGCCGCCAATCAAGGGGGAGCTGATCGCTGTCCCACAGCGGCTCGACAAAGCGTTCGATGAACTGCTGGTCGCTGCTCACCGGGCAGCCGTCCACAATGCGGTTGAACGGCGAGCGCGTGAGCATCAGGCTCCAGATCTCGCCCAGGGTCTGCTTGCGCAAATCGCCGAACCCGATATGCAGGAAGTTGCAGGGCATCACATCGCCGTAGGGGCTGATGTAGAGCTTCTCGATGCCCATCGGGCAGCCGACCGAGGCGTAGTTGGAGTAGCCCTCCCAGCGCACGTGGGGCACGCTTAAAAGCTCGCGGTGCAGCCTGCGGCCACCCTCGTCCAGGCCGATGTCCGCTGCGGACCAGCGCCCTACCGGGCAGGGCATGTTGATCGTCAGCATACAGTCGCGTTGGTTGGCGATTTCGATCATGCGGAAGATGTCGCCGTCAGCCGCGTTGCGGCGGGTGAGAATCGTGCAGAAGAAGACCTCGACCCCCTGCTGTTTGAGCAGGTCCGCTGCGCGCAGGGCCGCGGCGTGGCAACCTTGATGGTTGCGCCCGGCGTCGTGGATTTGCGGGTCGGCCGAGTCCAGGCTGATGGTGACGATCCGCACACCCCACTGCGCCATGTCCCGCGCGGCTTGGGGCGTGATAGTCAGGCCGTTGGTGGCCACGGAGACTACGGTATCGCGCGGGCTGGCCGCCTCGACGATCTGGCGCGCGTCGCGTCGCAGCATAAACTCGCCGCCGGTGAGGTTGACGTTGAGCGCGCCTAAGCGGTGCGCCTCGCCCAGCACGCGTTTGATCTGGGGCAGGGTCAGCTCGGGCCGGTCCTTGCGGCGCAACAGGGCCGCGGAGCAATGCTCGCAACTACACTGGCAGGCGAAGGTCAGGGCGAACTCGAGCCCCTTGAGCCGCGGCTCGCCGCGCAGCATCAGCCGCCAGTAGTTCTCGACCACCCGCGGAATGATCCCCGGGTACTTCCCCAGGTAGCCGATATGCTTGCGTAGGCGGTCGAAGCTGCTCATCGTCTGTCGAGGCTATCCCAGCTTGATTTAGGCGGTCAATGACCTCGACCGTTGGAGATTGATAAATATTGCCTTGTTAGCCGGACAATTGACCTTGAAATCATTTCTCGATAGCCTTCGCCGATAAATTGGCTGAATGCGAATCACCTAAGCCGGAGAGCAAAAATGAGAACCAGATGGCAATTAATCCTCTTTGTCATGCTGATCGCCACCGCGATGCTGGTCGCCTGTGGCACGGTCTCGTCCGACGACGACGATGATGATGACGACGAAGCCGACGACGATGTGGCTGACGATGACGACGTGGATGACGACGACGATACTGGTGACGACGACGTCGACGACGACGACATCGACGACGATGATATTGACGACGATGATGACGATGGCGAATATGACGTGGGCGACGTCTTCCCGGACTTCACCCTGATGAGCCATACCGGCGAGACCCAGTCGCTGAGCGACTTCGCCGGACAGGTGCTGGTGCTCGACACCATGGCCACCTGGTGCCCCACCTGCCGCAGCGATACGCTGCTGCTGCAGTCCGAGCTGTGGGACGTGTACCACGACCAAGGCTTTGAGGTGCTGCAGTTGATGGCCGAGAATTCCGTCCGCCAGACCCCCGACCTGGAGTTTATCCAAAACTGGCGCGACACCAATAACCTGGAATACGTGGTGATGATCGATCCCAACTGGGGCGTTGGAGCGAGGTTCAACAACTCCAAGTTCTCCATTCCGTTCTACGCGATCCTCGACCAGAACGGTGTGTGCGTGCACAAGCAGAAGGGCCTGAACACGACCTACTTCTCCTACGTGATCAACGACTTGCTGACCAATCCGCCGGATCCGCTGGACTGATCCCGATTCTTCCGCGCATACCAGGGCCGGGCCGAAACGCCCGGCCCTTTGTTTGTCCGCCCGCGAGCCGGACTTCGTCCACAACGTGCTGCGCGAAATCAACTCCAACCCCGGCAAACCCTGGACCGGGGAAGAGGTCTGACGCAAAGCCGTGGTATTCATCCGCCGCCACGGCTACGAACAGTTCCTGTCCCACGCCGACCTTTGGCGCGGCCCCTACGGCAAACTGCCCCCTTCGCCCTGAGCTGCGACACTTCCGAAGTCCTAATGTTATTCACCCAACTTAAGTGCACGTTGTATAAATGGTTCTACAGATTTACCTAAAATAGCGAAACCCACATCGTGAGGGTATGGATAGCCATAGAAGCTTCTCGCTGCACCATCAAGAGCAAAATCATATTCCTCAATATTTATGACGCATAAGAACTTTTCACGACATTCAATTATTACTTCATCACATCGAAAAGGCCAATCTTGTTCGAAGTCCTCTTCTTTGATCACAAGAGTGGGCCACTTACTTTCTAATATTTTTTTCTTGCTTCGCTTTATCCATTTATCCTGTGATTGGCGGGCTGTCTTTACAGATCTGCGGTAATCGGTTTTGCCAAAATCATCTTTGTTCATTCTCCTATATCGACTAAGCGTTGGACTATTTTGCTTGAGTCTTCCTCCATGGTCTCCATGGGTAAACTGCATAGCAACCGATCTTAATAAACGCTCCAGTTTAGCGATAATTGCTGCATTCACGCGTGGAAAATAATCATCCTCCTCAGAGTAATACCCTGAAGGATTTTCTATATCGACCTCGATTTCTTCCCATTTACTTTTTGGGTCAATTGCATTAATATTTCTGCCTGTAATTACATCGAGATTATAGTAGCGAGCTTTTTGGCCGAACTCAGATAGTGCATCTATAATCTTCTGTAACGTAAGGTCGTTTTGTAGAAAGTTCAGGTCATCAGTTAAAATCGAATTTCCATTGGTATTATAGTACTCATCGATGAGCAACTTTTTTAACTTGCTCAAATTGTGGCCCATATCTTTGAGAAATTTGTTGTCTGGATATTGCCCGTTTCTCGCCTCGTACACAAGACAAAAATAGCTTTTCATGAGACGTTCAAATCCATTGGCGAGTAAAAGATGTGGTAAATGGTAAAAATCATTCCCCATGTTGATTTCTTGTAACTCGCCAAGCCCAATCTCAATTAAATTATGAGCTGTGGTTAGTTCCTCAATTAGACATAAGTTCTTAATAGCTTGCTTCATATTGGTCTCCTTTTTTTATAATAGCTTTCCTTAGCGAAAGAAATCACCTGTAAAACAAATCAGAATTGTGGCATAAAGAGATTGACGGACCGAGATTCAGCATGTCAACACTACGGAACAATACAGGATACTAATCGTAATAAGGACGCTTGTCGTTTGGATGAATGCGTTCAGGGGATTTTCAGAAAAATATTTTCCGACAGTAATAATTCGCAACAACATAAATTCTCCTTTTCTAAATACGTTTAAAATTAGTATGTTAAATGACAGCCACTCAACAGCTCACAAAGACCATGGTCATATAAAAACAAAAATAAAACCATAATCTATTTAAGTTTAGGAAGTATACCATAGGAAGCCGTTGATGTCAAGCGCATACTAAAAAGACACGAATCAGTAATTCGTGGCCTGGTCGATTTTGGGCAGAAACGCTGCTTCCGCAACCTGCTTCGTCCACAGCTTACTGCGCGAAATCAACTCCAACCCCGGCAAACCCTGGACCGGGGATGAGGTCTAGGCGACGTACTATCAGGGAAGTCGCAATTCAGCGCCAGATGGATACTCGTAGGATGGAAGGGCTACTTGGTGGAAAGCCTGTAGTTAATCATTATTTTAGTCGTCGGTGGGTGGAGGCTTTTGGAATCCATGTTTATCAGACTGTAACATTGCAGCGATCTGGTCCAATTTATTAAAAGTTTGTTCATTGCAATGTTTCAGCAATTCATTTGTGTATATAAGCTGGTGTACCAACTCATCACTAGAGGTTTTTTTACTCAATTGTGTTAATATCTTTTTATTACTTGATTGGATGCTATGAATCATGAAAGGAACTAATATCCATAGAATAACCCAAAGGATGCATAGAAATCCAAGAATCAATCCAAACAGACCCCCTGCGAGTGCTTCCGGTAGCATGTCATTCATCTTGTTCTCCTTTGAATGGTGGCCAGTTTCTGATTTAACACGGGATTCTATTTCATAAAAACGGCCTCTGCTTGTACTAGTGGAACAGTCATTGTCCAACCGGCAACCGTTGTGTAAGAGTATGAACCCGATACTGTTCCATAGAATGTGATGATGTCGTCTTTAACAGCATCGGTGTATCCACCGTAAAAAACCATTATCTGGTCGTTCCAAATACCATAGCCAAGGTGCGTAACGTTTACCTGCATGACCGTGCTACCACCTCCTTCCTCTATATTGAATACTTGGCCTCTGAAACGTACAAATGTGCCTTTCCATCTATCTGGATTTTTGTCTAGCCGTGCAAAGCTTAATTTCTCTACCCTCGAAGCTAATAATTTTCTCTCAATTCGAGAGAGATAAGTATCCGAGCTCTTGTACCCGCTCAATGCCATAAAGATTGTTTTTGCTTCTTGATATTTTCCTCGATTATATAGATTCAATGCCTGCTGGTATTGTCGGTTATTAATACCTGCTTCAATGCGATCAAGATAATTTATTGTCTCCATATAGTCTGGGTAAGTTAATAAAAGCGCACGAGCTTCTTCGTATTTCTTCTTCCGATATAGACTAATTGCTTCTTGATAATTATCAGCCTTTATCAACTCCTCAATCTTACTACATCGCTCTAGTGAATCTTTATAATTTGGGATGATGGTAAAAAGCTCTTTCGCTTCTGAATACCTTTTTTCTTCCAGCAGTGCGATTGCATTGCCATAGGTTTGCTCATTGATAATATTATCGATATCAATCAGGTAATTGCCAGAGTCCTTGTAGTCGCTAATTGTTGCAAAAACGGCTTTAGCTTCATCGTAAGCCTCGTCGTTGAATAAAATGACAGCTTCCGAGTATGTATCCTCACGGATATTCTCATTGGTCCTTTTAATATAGGCCTGTGCCTGCTGATAAGAGGATGTGCTTTGTGTTACCTTATTGAAATTAGACAAGGCATATTCCCAATTACCTTGATTGAAAAACTCAATTCCTTGTGAAAGAAATTTGTTGGCAAGACCTTCTGATGCCTTTTTGGATAACTCATTTCTTTGTTCAATTGTTCGTGGATTGCCGGATACCGTTCCAAGCAGATCGATGGCCTTTTGATATTCTTCTGATTCTATATGGCTAGTTGCCTTCTGGAATATTGCATTATTATTTTTAATATCTTGTCTGTTGGCTGAACCTGAACTATACCAACTTGAAAAAGAAGATATAGATAAGCCGAAAAAGACAACGGACAGGATAATCCCCACAGATTGCTTGCTATACAGTTTACTCAGAAGCTGACTGCGATTGATCACATTAACTTTAGCAGGATGGAAACAAAGTAAAGCTGAAACAAGGGTTAGGGCTAAATATATAACCAAGCCAAATAAAGGCAGAGCTTTAAGAAAAATAGCTACCAACAATAATAGAAAAAATAAAACAACACCTTTTAGTACCTTTATATCGTACGTGGAAAGTGAGGAATAGCCAGTCCAGTTATTTATCCAATTATTAATTTGTTGATTTTGTGCCATCGCCGTATCGACAGGAATTACTTCCTCCAATCTGACCCATTTCCCCAACTTTTTCATATAAACTTCATTGCCAGGCATTACACGTTTTTGCGCATGCCACAGTTTGAGCGTCTCAACATCTGGGCAGGAATAATCCTTGTCGCCAATTCGGACTATGAACATCGGCGTTCCTTTTTAAGAAAAATAGAGGCATGGATAATGCGTTAGAGCCGAACGCTCTATAATGATAGTATTGCAATGTCGTCCAACGTATGTCAAGCGAATTAGGAATACTTTATCTGTAAAAGTCAAGTGCTCTCTGAAAAGTTCGTGAAAAGTTCGCCACCTGGGATTGGTTGATTATACCCATCCTAGTAGTTCGTCGCCTGGTCGATCTTGCCGTGTTTCACGGCGAGGTGTTCGAAGCCGTGGAAGGCCCAAACGCTGGCGGCCAGCAGCAGGGCGCTGCCGATCAGCAAAATCAGCATCAGGTTTATATCGCTCAGCGGTGTGAGCATTGCCGAGAAGCCCTGCACGCCGAAGGCGCGGCGGGTGGCTTCCATCCAGTAGGTCACGGGCAGGGCCAGTCCGGCCACGCGGAAGGCCGCGGGCATGATGTCCACCGGGAAGATCACCCCGCACAGCAGTAGGAACACGCCGCCCACCCCTTCGGCGAGCATCATCGAGTGTTTGGCGGTCACCAAACAGAACCCGGCGAAGAAGATCCCCAGGGCCATGGAGCAGACCACTCCCAAAATCGAGGCGGGCAGCAGCAGCTCCCAGCGGATCGCGTCAAGCCCGATAGGCATTTCCAGCACATAGCGGCCGAAGACCAGGATAATCAGCAGGCTGCTCAGGCCCAGCATCAGCAACGGCACGCTACGCCCCAGCACGTAGGTGATCATCCGAATCGGCGAGACGTAGATGTAGCGAATAATGTAGTAGTGCTCGCGGTCGTTGATAATTGCCCAGGTCGTGCCCGCGCAGAGGGTAATCACGAGAGTGAAAAAGGCGTTGGCCACGTACACGCCGATGAACGCCTGCTCGGTCGCGGGCTGTTGATAGACCAGCCGGAACAGAAAATAGAGCACCAGGCACAGCGCCAGCGGACGCACCGCCGAGTAGATCACAAAGACCCAGGTGTGGGTCCAGTTGCTCTCCACGGCCCAGCCGATCTTGATCGCGGCCCACAGGCGTCGCCAATAGGCGCTCATTGCCACCTCAGGGTCATCTTGCCCTCGCGCTTGCCCATGCGCTGCATGTAGGCCATCAGCCAAAAGGCCGCGATGGTGAAGACCACGGACATCACGGCCAAGATGCCGATCTCGAGCCAGGCGCTAAGCTCGATGGGGCCGAGCTTGAGCACCATCTGCGGGGTAAGCAGGCCCGTGACCTGGCGGATGGCGTCCAGCCCGATGGTCAGCGGAATCAGCGCTGCGGCCATTGACAGCGTCGGGCCCAGGGCGCGCGCTGGAAAGTAGAACCCGGTCAGCAGATAGATCGGCTCCATCAGCAGCATGTTGACCTTGATTCCGGCCCTGCCGACCATGAAGTAGACCGAGGACATGGCCATGCCCATGCTGAACAGCGCGGCCAGGCACAGCACGAACGCCAGCACCAGCGCGGGCCAGTCGTTGACCGCCAGCGGCACCTTAAACACCAGCAGGCCCAGCAGCACGATCACCACGCTGCGGCCCAGAGCCATCACCGCCCCGCCCGCGGCCATGCCCAGCAGCAAAATCATCGGGTGCATCGGGCTGGCCATGTACAGATCGAGGTTGCCCATCTCCTTTTCCCAATAGAACTGCGAGGCCATGCTCCAGAGCACCACCAGCCAAAACGGCACCATTGCGCCGCCGATAATCACCAGTCCGGCGTAACGGCGGTACAGCTCTTGGTCGTGGCTGAACAGGGTTTTGTAGATCATCACGTAGGCGACCATCGAGAGCACGGGCAGCACGATCTCGCTTAGGGTCCAGCTCAGCTCGCGGTTGGCTCCGACCACCCGCACGTAGGCGCGGGCGCGGATAGCGCCCAGGGCATAGCCGATGTTACTCATCGTCGTCCAGTTGGCGGCCGACGATCTGCAGGAACAGCTCCTCAAGGTCGGGCTGGCGCTTGTCCACGCCCACGATGCGCAGGCCCTGGGCCTGGGCCGCCTCGAACACGTCGCCGATGCGCGTCTCATCGTGCAGGCGGAAACCGACCTCGAGCAGGCCGTCGAGCTCGCGGCGGCGCTTGACCCCGTCCACGGCCACGACGTTTTCAAGCCAATGCAAGTCGCCGGGAACCGGCGCCACGTTGATGCGGAAACGGCTGCCGTCGCTGAGCTTGGCGCGCAACGCCGTGGGAGAATCGTCGGCCACAATCCGGCCGCGATCAATGATCGCCAGTCGATTGCAAAGCTGCTCAGCCTCGGCCATGTAGTGCGTGGTGAGGAAGATCGTGCGGTCGCCGCGCTGCTTTATCCACACGCTTAAATAGTTGCGGATCTCGCGTGCGATGTGTACGTCCAGCCCCAGGGTCGGCTCGTCCAGAAACAGGATCTGCGGCTCGGTGATCAGCCCGCGGATGATGTTCATCTTCTGCCGCATGCCAGTGGAGAGCTTGTTGATCTTGGTCGCGGCGTCGCCGGTCATCTCGAACAGCTCGAGGTACTCGTCGATCCGCTGCTTGGCGACCTTGCTCGGGATTCCGTAGAACTGGGAGAACATCCAGATGTTCTCGCGCACGTTGAGAATGCCGTAGCCCGAGGTCTCGCCGCCGGAGACGATGTTGATCAAGGGTCGCACTTTGGCCGCGTCGCGCACCACGTCCAGGCCCTGGATAAACGCGCTGCCCGTGCTGGGGTAGAGCAGGGTGACCAGGATCTTGATCAGCGTGGTCTTGCCCGCGCCGTTGGGGCCCAAAAAGCCGAAAATCCCGCCTTGCTCGATCTTGATGTTGATTCGATCCAAGGCCGTGAATTTGGTCTTGCGGTCCTTTTTGAACTCGCGGCAAAGGTCTCTGGTCTCGATGGCATATTGGTCGTTCATAGCCGGTAAAAACTACGCCGCCGTCTGATAAAGATCAAGACAGCTTCGAGCCGCCGCATTACCCACCGCCTTTATTCGTCGCGGAGAAGATCGTGGAGTTATGACTGTGGTTCGCTCGCGTGTTTTGTGGCAGCTCCAAGCTGCCTCAAAGCCGGGCGTTGCCTTTGTCGTCGGGGTAGAAGTGCGTGCCCTCGCGTCCCTCAAGGGCCGCGTCGATCTGTTCGGCGCTGGTGATGATCGCGTGCCTGCCGCCGTTCTCTAAAAAGTTGATTACCGCCTCGGCCTTGGGCCCCATGTTGCCCGGCGGGAAATGCCCCTGCTGTTGATAGCCCCTCAGCTCCGAGAGAGCGACGCGCCCAAGCGCGCGCTGGTCGGGCTTGCCGAAGTTGATGTAGACCCGCGGCTCGGGCATCAGGATAATCAGCTCCTCGGCGCGCACCTGGGTGGCGAGCATCGAGGAGCTGAGGTCCTTGTCGATCACCGCCTCGATCCCCTCGTAGTCGCCGTCCTCCTTGATCCAGACCGGGATTCCGCCGCCGCCGCAGGTGATGACGATCACGCCCTCGAGCGCCGCGTGGCGGATCACGTGGCGCTGGATCACCTTCAGCGGTTTGGGGCTGGGCACCACGCGCCGCCAGCCGCGCCCGGCATCCTCGACCATCTTCCAGTCGTAGCGCTCGATGCGGTCTTGCGCCTGCTCGGCGCTGAGAAAGCGGCCCACCGGCTTGTTGGGCGTTTTAAAAGCCGGGTCGTTGCGATCGACGATCACCTGGGTCATTACCGTGGTCACGTAGCGCGGGATCGCCTCGTGGCGCACGTGGTTTAAAAACGCCTGTTGCAGGAAGTAGCCCATGTTGCCCTGTGTCTCGGCGACCAGCACGTCCAGCGGCATCGGCGGGCAGGCCTCGCGCGAGTTCTCGTGGCGGATCATCTGTATTCCGACCTGCGGGCCGTTGCCGTGGGTCACGACCAGGTTGTCGTCGCGCCGCACCAGCGACATCAGGCAGCTCACCAGCTGATCGGCGTTGCGCTCCTGCTCGGAGATCGTGCCGCTCTGGCCGGCCCTGATCAGCGCGTTGCCGCCCATCGCTACCAGCACCATCCGGCGGTCGCTGCGAAACAGGTCATTCATCGTCCCGTTCCTTTTCTGGATTGTTCAGTCGCTCGAAGCGTTTGAGCCGCTCGCGATCTTGCGCCAGCTCGGGCGCGTTGATCCGCTGTTCGATCTCCAGGCAGCGCCGCATGGCCGCGGCCGCCTGGCCGTAATCCTCGAGCAGGGCGTAGACCTCGGAGAGCTGCCAGAGCACGTCGGCCTGCTTGACCTCGTCGCCCGCGGAGTGCAGCAGTTCCAGCGCCTGCTCGAAATAGGCCCGGCCCTGAACCGATTTTTTGTGCTTAAAGCTCAGCACTCCCAGGTCGACCAAAATGCCCGGGATGTCCGCGGTGCGGCCCAGCGTTTGGGCCAGCTCGAGCTCCTTTTGCTGCCAGGCCAGGGCCTTTTCCAGATCGGCGGTCTTCTCGTAGGCCCGGGAAATGCGATAGCACCAGGCGCGCATTTGGGCTGTTTTGTTGCGTGCGGCCACCTCGCGGTAGGCCGACTCCATATAGGGAATCGCCTGCTTTAATTGCTCCTGCCGCTCGTAGATCGCGACGACGCCGGTGTAGATATCCAGCCGCGCGGGATTGCTCGGATGCGTGGCGAGGATCGACTCGGCCATGAACAGGTAGCTCAGCGCACTCTGCGGATCGTTGCGCGCCAAAGCAGTCTCGGCCAGCCGCACATAGGCCGGGACCGCTGCGAGCTTGTGCCCGGTGCGCTCGAGCACTCCCACGCCACGCTTGAGCGAACGATCGGCCGCGTCGACCTCGCCGCGCCGCAATGCCAGCGCTCCCAGACCCACGTGAGCCCGGCCCAGGGTCAGCCGGTCGCCGTGGGTCTCGGCCTTGGTCACGGCCTGCTGGAACGCCGCCTGCGCCTGGTCCAGACGCTCGAGCGCGAGCAGGCAGCGGCCCTTGAACTCGAGCCCTCGCGCGTCGCGGGCCTGGGGCGCGGCCTCGATCAGCTCCAAGGCTCGCGCGGCGTTGCCCGCCGCCAGCAGCTGTTCCGCCTTGGCCAGCGGGTTTTGGGCCGCAGCAGCCCACTGCACGCCGCTTGCCGCAAGCGCGATGCAAAGCAGCGCGATCAGGGCGGGAATCGATCTCATAAGAATTAGATTCTATTCTAAAAACAACCGTTTTTACAGCACGGCAAGACCCTGGCGGCCATCGCTAATAAAGAATTAACGACCACAGATTTCCTTTTTGACAATTGACCGGTCGCGAGTAAAATGGCGCAAGCTCATTCGGAGAATAGTATGACTGACGCGCCCGCCCGCACCAGGGCTCTGGAAAAGGCGCTGGTTGAACATTTAAATAACCCGATCTGTCTCGAAATCACCGACAACCGCCGCCGGATGCTGACCTATCGCAGCGACGGCGAGCGGATGCGTGTGCGCGTGCATCGCATGTTTCTGATGGCCAACGAATCCACGGTGCGCGATCTGGCCGCGTTCATTCGCGACCGCGACAACGCGGCAAGCCAACGCATCAGCGAGTTCGTCAACGACCACATGCACCTGGTCAAGCCCGACCCGGCCAACGGCCGCGCCCACGGACTCAACTGCAAAGGCAAGATCTTCGACCTGCAACTGGTGTTCGACGATCTGAACCAGCGCTACTTCGGCAACGCCTGCATTGCGAGCATCGGCTGGGGCCGCGGAAGCGTTAAGAAGGCCAAACGCTCGGTCCGGCTGGGCTCGTACTACGCGCAGGAGCGGGTGATCCGCATCCATCCGATCCTCGACAATCCGCGGGTCCCCGACTACTTCATCGGCTGGGTGGTCTACCACGAGATGCTGCACGACCTGATCGGCGCGGACGGCGGGCCGGGACGCTATCACACCCAGCGCTTCCGTAAGGCCGAGGCCGCGTATCCCGATGCGTTCCGCGCCGCGCAATGGGAGCAGGTCAATTTGCCGTACCTGCTGGGCCGCAAGAAACGGCCGCACACGCCCTCCGACGAATGCCCGGCCGGACCGTTGTTCGCCCCCTGGAGACTGCCCGGGGCTTTCGACTGACGGCCACGCTCTACACCGCGATCCGCAGAATGGCGACCATGGCGCCCGCGCGCGACAAGTGCGGCGTGGGCGTGACGCGCGACGACCTGGGCCTGATCGACGACGCGGCGCTGCTGTGCAATCGGGGGTCGATCGTCGAGGTCGGATCGGCGACGCAGCTCGAGGCGCGGCATCCCGACGCACGCCGGGTCGAGCTCGATCAGGCGTTGGTCACGCCGGCGCTGATCGATCCGCATACCCACCTGGTGTTCGCCGGCAGCCGTCACGCGGAGTTCGAGCAGCGCTCCCAGGGCGCGACCTACCTCGAGATCGCGCAGGCCGGCGGCGGGATTTTATCAACAGTGCGCGCCACGCGCCGCGCCTCGGTCGACGAACTCACACGGCTGGGAGAGCGGCGGCTGCAACGCTTCATGGGCTACGGCGCTGGCACGATCGAGGTCAAGAGCGGCTACGGCCTGAACGTTGAAAGCGAGCTGCGGCAGCTGCAGGCGATAGCCGATTTGACCCAGATTGCGCCGGTCACGCTGGTGCCCACGTTCCTCGGGGCTCACGCCGTGCCGCCGGAATATCGCGACGACCCCGAGGGCTTTGTGGCGCTGGTGATCGACCGGATGCTCCCCGCGGTGGCCCAGCAGGGGATCGCAAAGTTCTGCGACGTATTCTGCGAGCCGGGATTCTTCAGCCGCGAGCAGTCGCGCCGCATTTTGATCGCGGCCCGCGAGCATGGGCTGAAGCTTAAAATCCACGCCGACGAGTTCGAGAATTCGGGCGGCGCACAGTTGGCCGCGGAACTGGGCTGTGTGTCGGCCGATCATCTGCTGGCGATCGACGCGGATGGAATCCGCGCGCTGGCCGACTCGGGCTGCGTGGCCGTGCTCTTGCCGGGGACCGCGCTGTTTTTGGGCAAATCGCAGTACGCGCCCGCGCGCCGGTTGCTCGACGCCGGGGTGCGCGTGGCGATCTCCACCGACTTCAATCCCGGCTCGTGCTTTTCGGAAAACCTGGCGCTGATTCTCAGCCTGGCATGCACCAACATGGGCATGAGCGCGGCCGAGACGCTGTGCGCTTCTACGGTCAACGCGGCCGCTGCTCTGGGGCTCGATGATCGCGGTGCGCTCGCGCCGGGGCTGCGCGCGGATTTCGCCGCGTTCGACGCGCCGGACTACTCCAGCCTGCCCTACCACATGGGGCAAAGCACGCTCAGCGCCCTGGTGCTCGGCGGCGAAAGGGTGCTCTAGGCGCCTGATTGATGCGGATCAGACGCCCCTTGCCCGGGGGCAGGCGCGGTGATACCTTTCCCGGCATGTCGGTACAGCTCGATAAGTCACGGCTTCCGCAGCACATTGCGGTGATCATGGACGGCAACGGCCGCTGGGCCGCCAAGCGGCGGCTGGGTCGATTGCGCGGCCATCGACAGGGGATTCAGGCGGTCAAGGCGCTGGTGCGCAGCTGCCGCGAGCTGAAGATTCCCTACCTGACGATTTTTGCCTTTTCCACCGAGAACTGGGGACGTCCCGAGGACGAGATCGACGGACTGATGGGGCTGATGCGGCAGTACATCCGCAGCGAGCTGCGCGAGATTCGCGACAACGGCGTACGACTCAAGATTGCCGGCGATTTAAGCCGGATGCCCGCGGATGTGCTCGAGCAGATCGACTATGCATTGGAGCAGACCGCGCACAATACCGACCTGCTGCTGACGATCTGTCTGAGCTACTCGGGACGCCAGGAGATCTTGCGCGCCGCGCGGCAGATCGCGCAACAGGCCAAGGACGGCGAGCTCGATCCGGAACAGATCGACGAGCAACTGTTCGCGTCGCTGCTCTACACCCATCCCGCACCCGACCCGGACCTGCTAATCCGCACCAGCGGCGAGATGCGTATCAGCAACTTCCTGCTGTGGCAACTGGCCTATACCGAGATCTACGTCACCGATACCCTCTGGCCGGATTTCGACAAGGACGAGCTGCAGCGGGCGATATCCGTCTATCAGGAGCGCGAGCGGCGGATGGGCCTCACCGGCGAGCAACTGGCGCGGGCCGCACAATCCACAGCGGGCGAGAGCCCGGAGGGGCACGAAGATGGAACACCAGGAGCCAGCGGCGAGCCCGGCCCAGTGGGATCCTAAACCCCGACGCCGGCCGACCGCGGCCCGCGGCGGGGCCAAGACCAAAATCATCATCGGCGTGATCGGCGCACCGCTGGTTGCCTGGCTGATCATCGCCGGGCCGTTTTATTTGCTGGCGGTGGTCATCGCGTTGGCCGCGATCCTGGGGTTGCTGGAGGTCGGCGACCTGCTGTTCGAGCCCGGAACGCCGCGCTACAAGTACATCACCCTGATCGCCGGTCTGCTGATCTTCGCGGCCATCGCCCTGGGAGGGCTGATCCTGGGCCTGCTGGTCGCGCTGGCGGTCTTCGCTTTGCTGAGCGCCTTGCTCTTACGCGAGCCGGACCTGCACCAGATGCCGCGCGCGCTGTCGCTGATCATGCTCGGCGCGCTGTACGCCGGGGCGCTGCCCGCGCTGCTGCTGGTGCTCAAATTGCTCGAGGGGCCCACGGGCGTGTTGTGGGTATTCATGCTGTTCCTGCTGGTCTGGGCCTGCGACTCCGGGGCCTACTTCAGCGGGCGCGCATTGGGCAAGCGGCCGATGGCTCCGCGCATCAGCTCCAAGAAGACCATCGAGGGGCTGCTCGGCGGCATGGCCGCCAGCCTGATCGCCGGGCTGATCTGCGGCATCGCCTTTGACGCGCTGCACTGGTACGACGGACTGCTGCTGGGGCTGATCGCCGCGGTGCTCGGCCCGATCGGCGATTTGGTCGAGTCGGCGTTCAAGCGCGCAGCCGAGGTCAAGGACTCGGGATCGCTGCTGCCCGGGCACGGCGGAATCCTCGACCGGCTCGACGCGGTGTTGTTCGTGGCGCCGTTTTTCCTGCTGTTTATCGCGCTGAAATTCCCCGACGCGGTGGAGGGCGCGGCGCGGCTGTTCGTGCTGGGAGGCTGATGAGCAAACGGCTGACGATTTTGGGCAGCACGGGCTCGATCGGCACCCAGGCGTTGGGCTTGGCGGCCGAAAATCCCGAGCGCTTCGAGGTCGTGGGCCTGGCCGCCGGGAGCAACGTCGAGCTGTTGGCCGAACAGGTCGCGCGCTTCGCTCCGTCCGCGGTGGCCGTGCGCGGCGAGTCCGAGGCCGAGGCGTTGCGCGCGTTGATCGGCGATGGGACCGAGGTGCTCTGCGGCACGGCCGGGGCCTGCGAGCTGGCGTCGCGGTCGACCGATCTGGTGGTCTCGGCGATGGTCGGCGCGGTGGGGCTCGAGCCGACTTTGGCCGCGATCGAGGCGGGCAACGACGTGGCCCTGGCCAACAAGGAGGCGCTGGTCTGCGCCGGTGAGCTGGTGCTGCAACGGGTCGAACAGCGCGGCGTGCGGCTGCTGCCCATCGACTCGGAGCACTCGGCGATTTTACAAAGCATGCTCGGCCACCGCCGCGAGGACCTGCGACGGATCATCCTCACCGCCTCGGGCGGGCCGTTCCGCGGCATGCAGCGCGAGGGACTGGAATCGGTCGAGCCCGAGCAGGCATTGGCGCACCCGACCTGGAAAATGGGGCCCAAGATCAGCATCGACTCGGCGACGATGATGAACAAGGGGCTCGAAGTGATCGAGGCCCACTGGCTGTTCAACGTGGAGCCGCAACGGATCGAGGTGCTGATTCACCCGCAGAGCATCGTACACTCGCTGGTCGAATACGTGGACGGCGTGTGCATCGCGCAACTGGGCCTGCCGGACATGCGCGGGCCGATCAGCTTCGCCCTGTCCTACCCCGAGCGGATCCAGGGCGCGGTGGCGCCGTTGCACTTGGAGCAGCTTGCCGACCTGGAGTTCACGGCCGTGGACCACCGGGCGTTCCCGTGCCTGGGACTGGCCTATCGCGCGTTGGAGCTCGGCGGCACGGCCCCGGCTGCGCTCAATGCGGCCAACGAGCAGGCCGTGACCGCGTTCCTGGAACGCCGCATCGGCTTTCTGGATATTCCGCGGATCATCGGCGAAGTGCTCGAGGGCCACGAGCCGCAGCAGCTGGACTCCATCGAGCGCGTGCTCGAGGCCGACCGCGAGGCGCGCCACAGCGCCGATGGGCTGATCGGCCGATAATCGAGCTGCCGGTTGGGAGCCGACACGCGGTCTAGGCTATAATCATCGCGGAACGATCCACAACGAAACCAACGACGGATAGGTTGCATGGGATTTTTGATCGACTACATTTTGCCGTTCATCGTGCTGCTGGGCGCGTTGATCTTTTTTCACGAGTTGGGGCACTTCACCCTGGCCAAACTTTTCGGCGTGGGGGTCGAGCGTTTCAACCTCGGGTTCGGCCGCCGGATCTTCTTCCGCAAATGGGGCGAGACCGAGTACGGCCTGAGCCTGATTCCCTTCGGCGGCTACGTAAAGATGATCGGCGAGCATCCGGACGAGGCGCCGGATTTAACCGATGAGCAGAAGTCGCGCAGCTTTATGCACAAGCCGCCGTGGCAGCGCGCGCTGATCGTGTTCTGCGGCCCGCTGGCCAACTGGCTGCTGGCGGTGCTGATCATCGGCGGGATCTACATGGTCGGCTACCCCAAGCCCGCGCCGGTGATCGGCAGGGTCTACATCGACAGCGCGGCGGCCCAGGCGCAGCTGCTGCCCGGCGACGAGATCGTGGCCATCGACGGCAGTTCGATCGGGCTATGGGACGATGTGGTCAACGCGGTGCAGGGCAGCCAGGGGAGCGAGCTGGAGTTCGCGATCAGGCGCGACGGAGGCGAGCTGAGCTTGCCGGTCCAGCCGCGACTGACCGAAGGGCTCGACCGTTTCGCCAACAAGACCGATATCTGGTCGATCGGTATCGACAACTTCCCGCTCTCGTCTCAGGTCGGGCTGGTCGGCTCGGAAACGCCTGCGGCGCGTGCCGGGTTTAAGACCGCGGACACGATTCGCAGCGTCAACAGCAACGACGTGCGCACCTGGCGACAGTTTCAATCGGCGCTGGCCGCGGCCGGATACGGCCCGATCGAGCTGGCAATCTCGCGCCCGAGCTACACCCGGGGCAAGGGCGATGAGCTCGAGGTGGTCTGGCAGGAGCTGAACCTCAGCGTTCCCGCGGGCGGCGAAGCCTGGAGCGCCCAGAGCCTGGGAGTAGGGCAGGTCGGCCTGTTCTTCTACGATGTGGACCCGGACAAGGCCGCGGGCCAGGCCGGGATCGAACCCGGCGACCAGGCGGTTTCGATCGACGGCAATCCGCTGAGTTACAGCGAGCAGTTCATTGAGTACGTGCAACCGCGGCCGGACACGCCGGTCGTTATCGGACTGATCCGCGATGGCGTGCGGCTCGATCTTCAGGTCACGGCCCGCTCCGAACAGAACCAGGACATCCTGGGCGAGATCAGCTCCATCGGTCGCATCGGCGCCTCGTTCTACGGCGCGCGGGCGCTGCCCGAGCTGCGGATTGACCGCACGCACAATCCGTTCAAGGCGTTGTACATGGCCACGGTCGACACCGGCCGGCTGACCGCCGAGATGGGGCGCTTCCTCGTAGCGCTGTTCAGCGGCCAGGCCAACGTACACGGCCTGGGCGGACCGATCCTGATCGCCAAGGTGGCCGGCGACTCGGCAAAACAGGGTCCGTTCACGTTCCTGATGATGATGGCCTTCATCAGCATCAACTTGGCGCTGGTCAATCTGCTGCCGCTGCCCGTGCTCGACGGCGGAATGCTGGTGCTGATCGGCCTGGAGCGGGTGCGCGGCAAGCCGCTGCCGTTGCGCACGCTGGAATGGATCGGCTCGATCGGCTTTGGCATGATTATCTTGCTGATGATGCTGATCATCTTCCTCGACGTGTCGCGCTTCTCGCTGCCGATCAAGAATTTCTTCATCGGCCTGTTCTGATGTATCTGCTGGCCGTGGAGTCCGCCACCTCGGCCGGGGGGGCGGCGCTGTTTTGCGAGCAGGAGCTGATCTGCTCGCGGCAGTGGAACCAGCGCGGCAACCAGACCGCGCTGCTGCTGCCGGCGATTATCGAACTGCTGGCCGAAAGCGGGATCAGCTTCGACCGGCTGGACAAGGTAGCCTGCGGCGTGGGACCGGGACGCTTTACCAGCCTGCGCGTGGCCGTTGCCACGGCCCAGGGGATCGCCCTGGCGCGCGGGATACAGGCCCTGGCGGTCTCGACCCTCGAGGCTTTGGCCCAACCGCTGATCGACCGCGGAGTGCCGGTGCTGGCCTGCGTCGACGCCGGGCGCGGGCAGCTCTACGCCGGACTGTATCGCGCCGACGAGCGCGGATTACCCCTGCCGCTGATCGAGGATGCGGCGTTCGACGCGGAAAAGCTGGCCGATATTTTGCCGGACGAGCTGATCGTGGCCGGCGACGCGGGACCTTATTTCGACGAGCTGTGTGGCGGCCGGAAGTGCATGCGTGCGCCGGACGAATTATGCTATCCTTCGGCCGTCGCCGTGGGGCGGATCGCCTTGGGGCGGCCTGAGCGCGCGGAGGGTCCCGCGCGGCTGCAGCCGCGCTACCTGCGCCGTAGCGCGGCCGAGATCAACCTGGACTAAGAAAAGGTTGCGCGGATGAACAACGAGCCTAAATCACTCAAGGGAAATATCGGAATCTTCGCTCGCGAAGGTCTGCCGTTTATCGTGATCACCGGTGTGCTGTTTCTGATAGCCATCGGCTACCACCTGCCGTTATGGGTCAAGCTGCTGGTCGGCCTGCCGTTCCTGTTCAGCCTGCAATTTTTCCGCAATCCCGAGCGCGTGCCCCCTGACGAGCCGCTGGCCGTGATCTCGCCTGCCGACGGCAAAGTCTGCCAGCAGGCCTACGTCGAGGACTCGCCGCTGGGCGGTCCGGCCAAGAAGATCAGCGTGTTCATGAACGTATTCAACGTACACGTCAACCGCTCGCCCTACGATGGCGTGGTCGAGACGATCCAATACACGCCCGGACGTTTTCTGGTGGCTGAGCGCGACGAGGCCAGCGAGGAGAACGAGCGCAACCTGGTGGTAATCCGCACGCCCGAGGGCTGCCGCGTGGCCTGGGTCCAGGTCGCCGGATTCGTGGCGCGGCGCGTTGTCTGCTATCTGCACGAGGGCGACCGCACCCACACCGGGCGGCGCATGGGCCTAATCAGGTTCGGCTCACGCTTGGACGTGTTCCTGCCGCCGGAATCCGAGGTAAACGTGCAGGTCGGCCAAAAGGTTAAGGCCGGAATCACCGTACTGGGGAGGCTCAAGTGCCCCGAGGAGTAAAGGGCTCCAGCTCGCGGAAGATGGACGCGGCCGCGCAGAACGCGCGGCTGCACGACGAGGCCGAGCCGACCCGCGAGGGGATCAAGCGCGGCTTTTTCCTGCTGCCCAATCTGCTGACCACCGGCAGCCTGTTTTGCAGCTTCTGGGCGATGATCAGCGTGCTCTACGAGCGCGACTTTCGCCAGGCCGCGTTCTTAATCATCGCCGCGGTGATCTTCGACGGGCTCGACGGCAAGGTCGCGCGCTGGACCAAGACCACCAGTCCCTTCGGCGTGCAGTACGACTCGCTGTCCGACCTGGTGAGCTTCGGCGTGGCCCCGGCAATCATCGCCCACGCCTGGGCGCTGCAATATGCCTACGATCCGCGCCTGGGCTGGGTCGCGGCCTTCCTGTTCCTGCTCTGCGGAGCGCTGAGGCTGGCGCGCTTCAACGTGCACACCGAGGACCAGACCGCCGACCCGCGGTTTTTCTCGGGCCTGCCGATCCCCGGCGGCGCGATGTTCGTCATCGCCACGGTGCTCTTTGCCCAGCACATGGGCTGGACCAACGACGACGGCAGTTGCGCCTTTCCTAACCTGTTCATGCTTGTGCTGCTGATCGTCAGCCTGACGATGGTCAGCACCTTACAGTACTACTCGTTCAAGGACGCCGACCTAGTGCGCCGCCGGCCGCTGTGGATTTTAGTGCTGGTGGCGATGCTGATTATCGTGATCGTGGTCGAGCGCGCCAAGACGCTTTATGCGGTGGTGCTGATCTATGTGCTGCACGGCCCGGTGCTGTGGTACTTCAGCCGCGATTCCGCGCGCCAACGCCTGAGGCAACTGCGCAACCGCCGAAACAGCGGGCGATCCGAAGAGGATTGAGCAGAGGAAAGATCGTTAAAACGATCTTTGTGAATAAGGCGAGCGGCGCATTGCCTCAGGGTTTTCATAAACTCCTCACCTTGCCACCTCGAACAACACCTCTTCTCACGGCATAAATCCGAGGCCAATTTTTAATCGAAATCGATTCGCTTCGTTGAACGAAAAACACGACGTCTGTCTGTCCCCTCCAGATGAAAACCCTGATTCAACGCACCGCTCGCGCCCACCTAATAATGTTATTCAACATTATTACCCACCCCCGTTTTCCTACGCGGAGAAGGTCGTGGAGCTACGACCCTGGTCCGCTCGCGTGCCATGCTGCAGCTCTAAGCTGCCGCGGGGCGGGTCGTTATTACCCATCAACCATTGCAGTCGTGGAGATGGTTGTTTTAGATGTGCTGGTCGAGCCACTCGTGGATAACGGGGAAGACCTCGGTGGGGGCGTTCTCGCCGATGAGGATATCGACGTGACCGTAGGCGGTGCTCTCGCTGCCCGGGCCGAAGAGCACGTAGCGCTTGTCCTTGCTGCTGACCGCGTCGTACACGAACTTGACCGATCCGCTCAGCGCGGTCATGTCGCCCTCGGACGCGAGGAACAGGAACGGCGTTTGGATTACTTGCAGGTTGCGGGTGTAGGAATATCCGCCCTTGTGGTCGCTGATCTCGCCGGCCTCGACCCACTGGGCGAACTGGTTGAGCAGCTTGACCGGGATGTTGCTTTGGCAGTTGGCCGCGGCCAGGGCCGACTGGCCGGGGAGCATGTTCTCCAGGCGGATGCCCGTGATCATTCCGATCAGCGATGAGTGGTTGAACAGCGGGGCGAGGAATTGGGTCAGCCGGGCCAGCCGGATCACCGGCAGCAGGGCCACCACCTTGGCCAGGCGGCTGATTCCCTTGAACTGATCGAGATTCCCCGGGCTGGAGATCGCCGTGGCCGTGGCGATCTGCGCCGCGCCCTGGGTCTGCAGATAGGCGTACATCAGCATTCCGCCCATCGAATGGCCGATCCAGTGCAGCTTTTTCTTCCTGGTCTGCTTAAGCACGTAGCGCACGGCCGCCGGGATGTCGTAGCGCAGGTAATCGTTGAAATCCCAGTGATACGAGTAGTTGCCCAGCCAGTCGGGCTTACTCGAATCACCGGCCCCGCGCAGCTCCAGGGCCCAGACGTCGTAGCCCGCGTCGGCCAGGCTGCGGCAGAGGCTGGCGTGGTCCGAGAAGTCGTAGAGCCGCATGTTGCCGCCCAGTCCGTGGCAGAGGATCAGCGGCAGGGAGCGCGGTTTGCGTTTGGTTGGCTCAAAGCGGTGCAGGGCCACCAGCCAGTCGTCGTCCGTGCGCGCGTAATGCACGGAATCGGGACGGCGCTCGATCAGATAATAGCGCGCGAAAAAGCGTGCCAGGACGTGCAGCGACAGCCAGACGGCTCCGAGGACCAGCAGCAGCTTTATCAACCAGACGATCAGGCTCATCGCAGCCTCACTTGGAACTCTGTTTCAGCAGCCAGTCGCGCACGAAGGGGAACACCTCGTAGGGTGCGGCCTTGCCCAGGATCAAATCGCCGTGGCCGTAGTCGATCGAATCGCCCTGGTCCGTGCCGAACAATCGAAAATGTTTATCCTGGCCTCCGACCCGATCGTAGGCGTGCCGCACGGCCGCCGGAGAGGCCAGGTGGTCGACGTTGCCGGCGATGAACATCATCGGCATTGAAAGATCTTCCATGCCGCGCGAATAGTTGTGGCCGTCCAGGCCGATCAGCTCGGAGCGCTGCTCGATCCAGTACAGGAATTGTCCGGCCAAGGTGCTGCTGATCGGCGAGGTCACGTTGGCCAAGATCCGGCGAACGACCAGCGGCTCCATGTTCGATTCGTTGAACGTGGCGCGCGCGAAATTCATCGTGGCGCGGCCCACGAACGGGATCACGGCCCAGGCGAAGAACCGCACCGGGATATAGCGGATGTTGCGCAGCAAGGGCCTGGCTTTAGTGAGGATTGTAATCTCGGGCTGCAATCCGAACTGGCCGGGACTGGCAATCGTACATAGTGATTTGACCTTTTTCCCGCCCTCAGAGGGGAACGCGCCGTAGGCGACCATCCCGCCCATCGAGTGTCCGACCCAATGGACCTTTTTTGCGCCCGTGACCTTAGATACGTGATCCACGGCGGCCGGCAGGTCGAGGCGCACCAGGTCGTCGAAGCTGATCTTGAAGCGGTTGGCGGAGAACAGTCGACGCCGGGCCGAGCGGCCAAATCCGCGCAGCTCGAGCACCCAACAGTCCAATCCTTCGCCTGCCAGATAACGCGCCATGGACATGGTGCGGTTGAAGTCGAAGTTGAAACGATTGCAGGCCAACCCGTGGCAGAGGATCACCGGCTCGCGCCCCTTGACCGGCTTTTCCGGGGTGCGGCGGCTGATGCTCAGGGTCCAGCCGTCCGCGGCCTGGAAGTAGTGCACCTGCTCCGGGCTGTCCTCCAGGCGGTAGATCCTGCCCCACAGCAGGCCCAGGGCGAACAAGACCCCCAAGCACAGCACCAAGAACAGCAGCAGATTGAACAGAAACGTCAGTATGGTCATTCGATTGATAACCTATAGGCGGTCGAATAGTTCGCGATTTCATATCACACAGGGGACGCTGCCACAAGATCAGGTAGATAGAAAAAAAGCCCCACCGCAGATGCGACGGGGCTGGTGATTGGCGTTCGTTCTGTTCTTTTTATTCGTCTTCGACCAGCATGCGCTTGATTTTGCCCTCGATCATCGCGTCGGACCAGCCGAGCACAATGTAGCCGATCTCCATGTCGCGGCGCAGGAAGATCGTCATCGGGATCCCATTATCCGGGAAGTACGGCCCGGTCACGCTGTAGTTCGTGTCGCCCAGCACCTCAACGTCGTCCAGCCCATGCCGTTCTTTGTAAGTGTCGAGGAAACCCTCGGTGGGCGTGCCGCCGCTGAAGTTGCCGCCCATGACCACCACCAGGTCCACGCCGTCGTCTTTGTATTCGTCGTAGTAGCCCTGGAACGCGTCGGCCTCCTGTCCGCAGTAGGGGCAGTTGCCCGCGCCGACCAAGATCACGACGATCGAGCCGCAATAGCGGTCGTAGAGCGAGATCTCGTCGCCCTGGTGGTTGGGCAGGGTCCAGTCGGCCATGGTTTTGTCTTCGTCATGGCCCAGGTTGGTTTGGTCCGCGTCCGGGCAGCCCTCGTCGTCGTCGTCATCGTCGTCATCGTCGTCGAGAACGTCGTCGTCGTCATCGTCGTCACGATTATCGTCGTCGTTGCTGGTATTACAGGCGCCCAGGCACAACGCCAGGACCGCCAGCAACGCCAGGATCAGGATCGTCAGCTTGAGATGCTTCATCGAGTAAGTCCTTATGCTCTTGTATTCGTTGCGTTACAGCCCGCAGCCGCAGGCGTCGTCGTCATCGTCGTCGTCGTCGCCCGAGGGATCGCCTTCGGTGGTCAGCTCGACCTCGTCGGAATAGGCGGAGAAGTCCTGAGCCACGTAGGCGGCCACGCGGTAGAGGTAGGTCGTACCGGCGCTCAGGCCCTCGTCGGCAAAGACCACCACGTTGGACTCGACCCGGCCGACCTCCTCGAAGTCGCCCTTGTCGTCGGCGTCGGCGCGCTCGATCACGTACCCGGCCTCGCCGCCGGAGTTGTCGATCCAGCTGATCTCGAGCTCGCTGTGCGACACCACCACGCCGACCAGGTCGCTGGGGGCCGCGGGCAGGCTGGCGGCCTGCACCTCATTGGAGGGCGCGGAGTCGTTGATGTCGGTGAAGGCGCGCACGCGGTAGGTCGCCAAGGTGGCCTCGGTCAGCGAGTCGTCCTCGAACTCGGAGGCGTCGGCGGCCACTACGCCCACGACCTCGAACTCGCCGTCCTTGGCCAGCAGGCGCTCAATGCGGTAGCCGGACTCGCCGCCGGAGTTGTCGGACCAGGCCAGGGCCACGCTGCTTTCGCTCACCCCGTGGGCGCTCAGGCCGTCGGGGGCGTTGGGCAAGGTCGTGGCCGAGGCGTCGTTGGTGGTCGGGCTGTCGCCGCCCACGCCGACGGCGCAGACTTTGAACGAATAGGTCGTGGCCTCGTCCAGGCTATCGACCTGGTATTGGATGGCGTCGGCGTCGACCTGGGCGTACTCGCTGTAGTCGGTCTCGCCGGCCAATTTGCCAAGCACACGGTAGCCGGTCTCGCCCGCGGAGTTATCGGTCCAGTCCAGTTGGATCGACTCGGAATTCAGCGCCTGGGCGCTGAGGCCCGAGGCCGGGTTGGGCAGGGTCGTGGCCGCGGCCGGGCCGGCGTTGGCCGACTCGCCGCCGATGTTGTAGGCGCGCACCTGATAGGAGTAGGTCTCGCACTCGCCCATCCCCGAATCGGTGTAGCTCTCGGAGTTGGAGCCCAGGGTCGCCAGCGGCGACCAGTCGAGCTTATCGGCTGTGGCGCGTTCGACGATGTAACCCGATTCGCCGCCGGAGTTGTCGGTCCAGACCAGGTAGACCTCGCCGCCGACCAACGTCTGGGCGAACAGGTCGCTGGGCGCCGCGGGCAGGGTCGCGGTGGTGGCGGAGTTGGAGTACAGCGAATAGTCGCTGCCCTTGTAGGCCCGCACGCGGTAGGAATATTCGCTGCCCTCGCTCAGGCCCTCGTTGCTGTAGCTCACGACGCTGGCGGTCACGGTGTCCAGCACGCTCCACGCGCCTCCGGCGGGCTTGCGTTCGATCTCAAAGCCGTCCTCGTCGGATGTGCGGTCGGTCCAGCTCAGGTCGATGGCAATCTCGCCGTCGGGCGCGGCCGTCAGGCTTTCGGGGCTGAGCAGCCCGGCCACCGGGATCTCGATCGCCGGATCGCCGAGCCAGAGGTACATCTTAATATTGGTCTCGCCGTAGCTGCCCGCGCCGTACTGGTCGTAGAGCTCGGCGTTGGCGTCCATCAGGATCAGGCTGATCGGTGCGATCGCCTTGTCGTAGGGCGCGCGGTAGAGGTAGCGGTCGAAATCGTGGTTGGGAGTTGTGTAGCTGGGCTGGGTGGCGCCCAAAAACGCCACGGCGCCGTCGGTGTCGACCATGAACGCTTCGGCCAGGCACTCGGCCGAGCCGCTGAGCGACATATTGACGCAGGCGATCGAGTAGACCACCGGGTTCATGCCGTTGGTCGACAGCGCATGGGCCATGGTGGTGGTGAACGAGGCGGAACTGGTATCCCACGAGGACCAGGTGGTGGCCGAACCGTGGCCGCGGTAGTTGACGAGCACCCGGCCGTCCTCAATGGCGTCGGTGGCGTCCTGGCAGGAGCCGCCCGCGCCGCCGTAGACCGTGTCAAAGGTCGGGGCGTCGTAGACGTAGGAATAGGTGCGGATCGTCTCCTTGCACGCGGTGTATTTGCCCGGATACTCCTGCTTGTGGGCGATGAGCACGCTCTTTTGCTGCCAGGCCCCGCCGTAGGTGTTGTCGATCCAGTCCAGGGTTTTGTCGATCATCATGTTCAGGTCCGCATCGTTCTTGGCCGGGAAACGGCCCAGGCCGACCTCGGCGTACATGTCGCCGCCGTCTAGGAACGTGTACCACGAGTCGGACGGATTGCCGTCCCAGGAGTAGAGCGGGATCGCGTCAACGTCGCCCACGAACAGCACGTAGGTATTGGCGTTGGTGCTGTAGAACGTGGTCAGGTAGCTCTTGATCTCGCTGGCGGTAGAGCCGGTGGTGCTGGTATCGACCACCAGGACGGCCAGGCCCTCGGCCTGATGTGCGGCCACCAGCTCGGCGAGCTTGGCGTTGGCCGCCAGCGCCGGATCGGCGATCACCAGGTAGTCGTAGGTCGGGTCGGCCGCGTCGCGCTGCCGCGATGCGATGTTGAGCGACTGGAAGTTGACCAGCGTGTGGGCGTAAGAATTCTCAAAGGCCGGGGTGATGTTGTAGGGCCCGATCGGCGCGTCGGTGCCGGTGCCCGGGCCGCTGAAGGTCAGGCGCACCTCGGCCGACTCAGCGATCTCGAGCACGCCGCTGATCGGATCGTAGACAAACGGGCTCCAGACGATCTGCACCACTCGCAGGTCGCGCCAGGTCGCGGGCTCGGCAACCTCAAACTCGATCTCGGGAAAGGGGACGCCCGACTCGTAGTAGCCGCGATCAATGTCAAAGACGATCGGGTCTTCGTCAGTGGTCGGGGTCTGGAACGGGAAGACCTGCAGATCGCTGATCGCGCGGAACTCGCCGCTTTTGATCGAGCCTTGAACATCGGCCTGCGGCGGCAGAGCAAGCGTGGCGCGCACTACCGGCAGCTCGGGCATGCCGATCTGTTCGGTGGTGGCGCAGCCGGGAACCGAGATTCGATCATAGATCAGCCCCTCGGCCATCAGCTGCTCAAGATAGAATCCGGGCAGCGAGATGCGCAGGGTGATTTCCGTATTATTGCTCTCCAGGGTCAGCAGCTCGGGCTCGGCGCCGGGAACGGCGTTTCCGTTGAGGCTGATCCACTCGCCTTGGGCAAACGCGGCGCCCGCCGCGATTAAAACCAACGCCAGGGCCAGCGCCCAGATACGATTGCGCAGGATCGGTCGTCTGGTCATCTTGCCTACTCCTTAGTACTGCTTGCGGCTCAGGCCGAGCCATGCGGCCAAGAACAGCGCGATATATAACATTAATGATAGCGACAAGGAATTGCCGTTAGCTGCCGACATGCTGCATCCGCAGCCGCCGCTATCATCGTCGTCATCCCCTGAATCGTCGTCCTGGCCCACGGTGAAGGCGTTGCTCAGCGTGGCGCTCTGGCCGTCGGGGTTGGTCACAATCAGATCGTAGGTCCCTTGGCCGAGCCCTTCGGGCACCAGGGCGGTCAACACGTCGGCGGAGCGGAACTCGACCTGCTCCAGCGGCGTATCGTTGAGGGCCAGTTGCGGGGTCTCGATAAATTCCGCGCCCTGGATCAGCACCTCGGTCGGCTCGTCGGCCGCGCCGTGATCGGGCGCTACCGTCTGTGGCTGAGGCGGCCCGGCGGTCAAGAAGCTGAACGGGTTGGGCGTGTCGCCGCGTTGGAGCTCGTTGCCCAAAAGATCGGTGGCGCTCACAACCTGGACGCTGATCTCGCTGCCCTCGCCGGGGAACGGCTCGGCGTGGCTGATCGTGACCTCGGTCGAGTCGGCTGACCAGCTTACGCTGAGCTCGCCCGGATCGGGGTTGATCATCAGCTCCAGGCTTTCCTGATCCAGCGGCTTGGTGAAGCGCAGGGTGACCTCGGAGTCGATCAATACGTCGGTCTGGCCATCGTAGGGCGAGCTGTGGATCAGCTCCAGCGGCAGCAGCCAGTCCAGGCTGCGCGCCAGCAGGGTCGGGCCGGTGCTGGGCTCGGTTCCCTCGATCGGCAGCGCCTCAAAGCTGAAGCTGAAGAAGATCATCCGGTAGGCTTCCTGCCCGATCTGCGGGAACTTGATCGCGTTCGCGCCGCTTAAGTGGTTGAGCAGCAGCGAGTTGGCGTTGGCCCCGGGCACGATCACGTCGGCCTCGTCGGCGTAAATGTAGATCAGGGTTTCGAAGAACATCCCGGCGGTGATCGGCTCGTTCTCCGGCGGAAAGAGCAGGGTCGCGCCGGTATCGAGCTCGGAGGAGGCCGCGTGCAGATACTGCGCGGCGAAGGTCGTGGCGCCGATATCGTTGAGGATCCCCTGGCCGATCATCAGCAGCGCGCCGCCGTCCTCGAGGTACGCGGCCAAGGCTGTTTGGTCCTCGGCGGTGAGCGTGTTCTCGTTTTGGTCGCCGGTGTTCCAGACCACCACCGGGTAGGCGCCCAGGTCGACCAGCCCCGGGCTGGCCTCGACCCCGGCCACGTTCCAGGAGGCGAAGGTGTAGCCGCTGTCCAGCAGTCCGCAGTTGAGGTAGACCTCGAGCTCCTGGCCGCCGTCGTCGTCCACGAACAGCACCTGGAACGAACCCACGGTGAGCACCAGCGGCTCGGTCTCGCTGTAGGACTTGTCGGGCGTGGAGATCTCGACCTCGAGCTCGATCTGGGTGCCGAACGGCGCGTCGGCCGACACGCTGACCTGCCAGCCCGCGCCCGCCGTGACCTCGCTCCAGGATTCGACGTAGGGGAAGGTCACGGAGTCGGAATCAACGGTCACGAATTCGCTGTCCGAGCTCAGGGTCAGCTCAAGCTCGTCGGTCCCCTTGTAGCGGCTGCTCAGGGTCGGCACCAGCTCGATGCTCTCGCCGGGCTCGGCCGTGCCGTTGTCGTTGTCGTCGTTTTGCACGGTGGCGCCCAGCAGGTCGAACCCGGTTTGCGGGCCCATGCCGTGACGGTTGAAGGCCTCGATGATGTAGTAGGCGTGGGGCGAGCCGTCGGATAGGTCGCCGTTATCGTCGTCCAGGGCCCAGAGGTCGAACATATAGTCTTCGAAGGTCTGGGCCAGGCCGTAGCGCGCGAAGTGGAACAGGTCGTCGGCCAGGGTCTGTCCGGCCACCGGGCCGAGCAACTCGATTAAATTCTGCCGCATGTCCCACAGCGCGCCGGAGAGGATCATTCCGTCGTGCTCCGCATCGCCGGTCAGGTCGTCGGGAGTCACCAGATCGGGCTGGTCGATGTCGCGCAACGGGTCGGCCGTGCCCTGCACGTACTCGCCGAACTGCGGATCGTCGGTGATCGTGCAGGCGAAGTAGTCGGAGAACGCCTCGAGCAGCTCGTCGGGGAACGCGTCGGGCTCCTCGCCGAGCTGTTCGGTCACCGCGTGGCCGTACTCGTGGTAGATCACGTCGGCGAAGGTGCCCATGTCGCCGCAGCCGCCGCCGGCCGCGGTGAAGTAAAAGCCCGCGCCGTCCCACCAGGCGTCGCAGGTCCCGGCCGCGCCGGTCTGGGCGGAGAGCAGCGCGTCCAGGCCGGTGAACTCGGTGTCGAGATTTTTCATAAAGGCCCGCGCCGCGGTCAGGTGAAAGAACACGTCGCGCTCGGCCGCGCTGGAGTTGCCGTCTGACCACAGCAGGTCCTCGGTGTCCCCGGCGCTGGTGGCGCGTGTGATGCGCGAGGCGCCGCCGAGGTCGACCACGTCCAGGAACGGTCCGTCGAGCTCGGCCTGCAACGTAACCGCGCCCGAGCCGGCCTCGACGCTGTAATCGCCCGAGCCGTCGGTAATGTCAAAGCCCACGCCGACCAGGCTCACACGCTGCTCGGCCAGCGCCAGCTCAACCGGCGTCTGCGTGCCGTACAGCGGATGCACATTGGCGCTGACCGTGCCGCTGACCGCCGCGTGGTTGGTCAGGTCGCGGCGGGCGATCAGGTCCAGGTCGCGATCGTCGATATAGCATAGCGGCCGCGTGCGGCCCGAGCCGGGCCGGGCCTCGATCCGCCAGGCCCAGTGCGCGGTCTGTGTGGCGCGGTCGGGCCAGGCCAGGGCGCTGATTCGCGCGGAATGCGCATCGATCCCGCAGAAATCCCAGGCCGCCTCCAGCGCCCGTTCGAAATTGAGAGCAACGTCGGGCTGATCCGGGGCCAGGCTCAGGCCGGGAATCAGGTCGGAACGCACCAGCACAACCGAGCCCGTGGCGTGAACGCGCAGCTCGAGGCGCGCGCCGAACACCGGCACGCCGTTTAGCTGCTGGTCGTAACGCACGAACCACAGGTCGTGGACGCGAACGATTGTCGGCTCGCCCAACTGCGCGCGGTCCGCGCCCCACAGGGACCCCCAGCGTTCGATCAGATTATCGCAGGCCGCGGCCACATCGCCCGGCACAGCGTCGGAGCGCAGGTCCAAGGCGATCCCTTGGCCCCACATTCGGCGCACGATATCGCCCCGGGCATCGGGGACGATCTCCCAGGCCGGGCCGTTTTGTTCGAAAAAGCGATTGAGCTGCCCCTCGAGCGCCGCGGCAGGCAGGGCGCAGAGCAGGACGAACAACAACAGAATGAAAACACTGGCGGCCGTTAGATGCTTGTTCACAACGATCCTCGCGTTAAGGAGCCTGGCTATGCTTAATAAATAAGTTTATTCCGTTCGATCGGCTCTAACAAGAGCGTAATGCAGCACTATGGCGCGGATATCGTCGATCACGTATTCTTTTAAATGATGGAAGATCAGAGCCTACCTCTGAAGCCGCCGCCGGAGGATCTCGCACAGCCCGAGGTCGACGCCGAGCAGGCGCAGCAGACCGCACTGGAGATGGTGCGTTACGCGATCAGGATCGAGAAGGGCCAGATGCGCACCACCTACATGGCCCAACGCCTCAATAAAATGTCGGACGATACCGCCATCGCCGTGCTCGACGCCCTGTGTACCGGCGCCGGCCTGAGTATCCACGGGTTTCAGGAAACGCTGATCGACCTGGTCGACCCCGAGAGCCTGCGCGAACACCTGGGCAGCTTCAAACTCAGCCGGATTTACCACGGAGCGCGACGCCGGGGCATCAGCTCGATTCTGCGCTTCATGACTCAGGAGCGGCCGCTTAAAGTCCAGCAGCAGCCCTCGGAGGAGAACATGCTGTACGGCATGAGCGACGTGCCGCTGGGGGTGCGACGCTACGTGGCGCGGCTGCAGGATAAACGGCAGCTCGAGCGCGCGGCATACGACCAGGACCCGAACGTGATCGTTCATCTGCTGCGCAACTCGCGCACCACGCGGCAGACCGTGCTCAAAATTGCCAGCCGTCGGCCCAACGAGGCCGCGGTGCTCGAGGCGGTGTTCAGGTCCAAGCGCTGGATCGCCGACAATACGGTCAAGGAGGCGCTGGTGCGCAATCCCTATACGCCGTTACGCATCGCGCTGTCGCTGCTCAACGTGCTGCAACTGCAACAGGTGCGCGACGTGGCCCGCGACAGCGGACTGCACCCGGAGATCAAAAAAGCCACGCGCGAGCTGTTGGCGCGCAAGCTGCAACGCTCAGATCGAGATTAATCCTCGACGTCGATCAGCGGACCCTGGGATCGTCGCCAGGCGCGGTAGCGCTCGATCTGCTCGGCCAGCTTCTTGAATAAATAGGCCGACACCACGAAGTCGTCGAGCAGCCCGCTGACCGGCACCATGTCCGGGATCAGATCAAAGGGCATTATAAAGTAGAACAGCACGAACACGATCAGCGCCTTGGTCGCCCGCGGCAGCTTGTAGGCCGGGTCGAACGCCATCTGGTAAAAAGTCTTGACGTAATCGAGCAACCGCCGCACGTGGTCCGGCAAATAGGCCTGGGCCAGCAGCGCGTTGACTTTGCCCTTGAAGTGATTGCGCACGAATTGTTCGCGAGAAGAAGCCATTGGCTGATTATAGCATCGGGCGGCGTCACGACTGATGGGGCGGGGTAATAATGTTGGATAACATTATTTGGTATAGGCTCGCGGGGAATTGGATCGAGATTTATTTCCAAATTGGACTGATAAACGAGCTATCCGCAGCTTCAGAGGAACAGACCAGGCGTTTTAAAACAGCTGGTCCCAGGTAAGACTCGATACCCGAAGGGAATGCCCAAGGCGGCATGGTGAATGGCATAAATAAATATCGAGCCAATTCCCAGGCGAGCCCTACACCCAAAGATCGATTTCTCGATCTTTCCTCCACCTCTATGCTGCCGCGGCTATAATGCCCGCCGATGAATACAGTATTACTCGGCGACCTGCATCTGACCGACGCTGACCCGCGGCGCGGGTACAAGCGGCCCGAGGTCTTTGCCGACCAGCGGCTGTTGCAGTGCCTGGAGTGGATCGAGGGCCTGGACAATTCGCGGCTGATCCTCACCGGCGATGTGTTCGACATCGACCTGGTAGTGCTCGAACAGCCCGGCGCTGATCCGGGCCAGGCCGCGGTGCGCAAATTAAGTAAGGTCTTTGCCGACCATCAGCCGTTGCTCGCGGCCCTGGCGCGTTTCGCGGCCCGCGGTCGGTTGCAGTGGCTGATGGGCAATCACGACCTGGAGCTGAGCCTACCGCAGGCGCGCCGGGCGCTGGATGACGAGCTGGAGCGCCACGCGCCGGGCGCGGCCGCCGGGTTGCGGCTGCATCGTTGGGCGCTGTACGAGCCGGGCCTGCTGTGGGCCGAGCACGGACACGTGTACGACGCCTACGCCTGCTCCCACGATCCGTTCGACCCGCGTCTGGACGATGGGATCTACTTTCCCTTCGGCTGCCTTGTCAACCAGCAGTTGAGCAACGCGCTGACCAGCTTCAATCCCAACAGCGACGAGCAGGTGCACCAGGGGATCGCGGGCTATCTGCGGCACTGGCTGCGTTTCGACTTTTGGCCGCCGTGGCGTCTGCCTCTGGCCTACCTGACCAACGCCGCGACCGTGTACAAGCGGGCGCTGGATCAGCGCGCGCGGCTCGATGCATTGCCCGGCCTGGACGAGCTGACTCAGCGGGCTGTGGATGAGCTGGGGCTCCAGCGCGAGCAGGCGCGCGAGCTGCTGCGCGAACTGCCGCGGCCGGTTATTCACTTCTCGCGCTTCGAGCCGTTGCGCACGCTGCTGCTGGACAAGGCCGTGCTGATCCCCGCCTTGGCAGTGGGCGCGGGCGCGGCCGTTGTCGCAAGCTCGTCCCCCGTCGCCCCTCTGTTCTGGCCGCTGTGCGCCGTAGCGTTCTACATGGGCTACGAATGGCTGCTCGGCCCGTCCAAGGCCGTGGGCAAAGAGCGCGTGCTGCCCCGGATTGGATTGCGCGCGGCCGAGATCGTCGATGCGCCGCTGTGCGTAATGGGCCACTCCCACGACCCGGGCCGGGTCGAAGGCCAGGGCCGAACCTACCTCAACCCCGGAAGCTGGGGACCGCTGTTTAGTGACGTGGAGTGCACGCGGCGATCAAGCAAGGCCGATACCCTGGTGCGCATTGAGCACGGAGAGGGCCCGCCGCGCGCCGAGCTGCTGGCCTGGCGAAACGGCCGCGCCGTCCGGCTTTGAGCCGGGCACCTTTGAGGTGCCACAAAACTCGCGTAGTTCGCTGGTCGTAGCGCCACGACCTTTTCTGCGTAGGAAAACGGGGGTGGGGTAATAATGTTGAATAACATTATTGGGTGGGCGCTCGGCTGAAATCAGTTTGAGATTCTTTTCAGATTGCCGGTCTAAGATCTGACGAGGTAGTTCTCTGGTTCGCACGGGGGCTCGCTCAGCGGGTTCTCAAAGGCGCTGCCCGGCTTGGAGCCGGGGGCAAAACTCGCGTACGTGACCTGCATGTGGCTCGACGATGCTCTCCGCGTCGCGGCATGGGTCTACGCAAAATGACCAGGGAAATAT
>JAVCCG010000004.1 GCA_030765605.1 Candidatus Alcyoniella australis | reverse complement strand
GACTTTCGGCTGCAGACCGACCTGACGCTGCTCGGGCGGCGTTGAACCGATGCAGGGCAAACGCGTATTCCTGATTCTGGCCGCTCTGATCGTGCTGCTGAGCCTGGGACTGAACCTGGCGGGCAACAACGTGGGACTCGATCGCGGGTTGCTGCTGCTGCCGCAGCCTCTGGAGATCTCGACCGTGGTGCGCGGCGAGCCCATGCCGCACCCGTTTTACGGCCCGCTGAGCTACTACGTCTATGCGATGCCCGTGCGCGTTGCCGATGGCTTGCGTCGGGCCCTGGGCGGGCCGCCTGCGGACCCGCTCTGGATGCAGCGCGCCGCGCGCACTGTCTGCGCGCTGCTCGGGGCGCTGTGCACGCTGTGCGTAATGCTGATCGCCTCGCGCGGCCTGGGACGCGGGGTCACGCTGCTCGCCGGTGTGCTGGCCGCTTTTGCGCCGGGCATGGTCTTCATGTTCCACGGCGAGTCGGTCAACGCGGTAATGACGCTGCTGGCCCTGGCGACCTGCGCGGCCGCGGCCTGGTTGGCCACGGCCCGGGCCGAGCGCATCTGGCACTGGGCGTCGGTGGCGCTGCTGGGATCGCTGAGCGCCGCGACAAAGGAGTCCAGCTACGGGCTGATGCCCGGGGCGCTGTTCGGCGTGTATTGTGCGCGCGAACTGCCGCACGGGCTGAGGCTGCGACGCGCGGCGCGTTTCGTGATCAAGGCGCTGCTGGTGGGCGTTGTCGCCCTAACGTTGTACTGGCTGATCAACTTCTCTCTGTTTTTTCCCCACCAGCTCGACCGCCACCTGGACCACTACGTGCCCGCAGCGCCCGAGGAGCGCTTGAGCGAGGCCGAGGTCGAACGCCGCGGGCTCGAGCCGCCCTGGCTCTACCTGAGCATGGTCGAACAGAATCTCGGGCCCTCCACTCTGCTTTGGTTGGGCATGGGCACGATCCTGCTGCTGCGGCGTAGGCGCGGACGCGAGCTGGGCTGGCTGTTTCTGAGCGTGAGCGCGGCGCACTACCTGAGCTTTTGCATGCCCGTGCATTGGTTCACCTACCCCTCGCGCGGGCTCAAGCCCTACGACGTGCTGTTCGTCTCGGCCCTGGCCGCGGTGCCCGCTGCCGTGGCGCTGGAGTACCTGTGGAACGCGCGCGGACGGGTGCGGCGCTCCCTGGGCCGTGGTTTGGCGCTGTTGGTGCTGCTGCTGGTGATCATCAGCGGTGTGGGCGTGGACCTGGCGCTGCTGCATCCCAGCGCCGCGGGCGCTGCGCGGTTGATTGACGAGCTTCCGCCGGGCAGTACGCTGTACTGCGGGATCGACGTCTATGTCTCGTTGCCCGAGCAGCTGCATTCTGCGGATCAGGGCCAGGCCGATTATGCGTTGTTGGTCAGCCGCGACCAGGCGGTCGAGGGCCTATTGCACGAGGGTTACGCGATTGAGGCGAAGCTCGAGATCCCGTGGCAGGCGGCTTTGGCCCCGCCGGGATATCGGCTGCAACGGCAAATGGTGCTGCTCAAACGCACGCAGTAGGATGCGGCCAACCTGTTACCGACAGACTCCCGCGATCTGGGTGCGGCGCAGGTGCAGGCTGGGCAGGCAGAAGTACGCCGGCTCTCCGGCAATACTCATTCCCTCGATCACGTACTCGAACCCGCGCACGCCCGGCGCGACGCGCAGCACATCGCCGAAGGGCTTCCACTGGGTGTCGAGCACAAAGCTGTTGTCCAGGGTTGCCAGCTCTTCGCCGTTTTGGTCGAGGATCGTCAGTGTGGGGTAGATCCGCGATTGGCCGTCCCAGGAGCGCGCCCAGCCGCTCCATTCGAGGCAGAGCTCGCCGCTGTCGATTTGGTCGGCCCAGCCCTCGACGTCGATGGCCTGACTGACTTCGCCGGTGTCCAGGGAGGTCCCGACCGACACCAGCCGCTGTCCGCCGTAGCTCGACTCGTCGTGCGCGCCGCCGACCTCGGGCAAATTTTCGCGCACCTGGGACTGCTTAAACAACCAGCCGGCCTGGCCACCCTCGCCGATCAGGAACAACGAGTTGCTCAGCAGATTGGGGCTGACCCGCGGCAGATCCTGCTCAATGGCGCCGAAACCCAGGAAGGTCGAGTCGAACGCCGCGTCGTTGCCCTCGTCGCCGTTTTGGTAAAGCAACAGCCGCGCGGTGGCCCGCCGCGATCCCACGGGGAGCTCGATACTCTCGAGGATCGGATGCCAGCCCAGGGTATAGCGCTTGCCGCTGCTGTGCGTGGCCATCAGGATGCCCGATTCGTTGTAGACCTCGACCAGCATTTCGGCCTCGTCGCGGGCCGTGGGGACCACGGCGTTGCCGTTGAGCTGCGCGGCCGTGGAAGCCACCCCGCCGAAGATCAGCAGGCCGTTGCCCGCGTCGATGGTCGGCGCGTGCTCGTCCAGACTCAGGGTCTGGCTCAGCTCGGTGCGCGCCTCGGTCGGGCTGCCGGCAAAAAACATATTGCCGCAGTAGGGGGTGATCCCCTTGCGCTGCGATTCCTCGCGCGCGTCGCCGGTCACGTTCCAGCCGGCGAGCCCCTGCTCGGCGCCGGGGTTGCTCAGCAGGTTCTCGACGTAGACGAACGACAATCCTGTCTCGACGTAGACCGCATGGCCGTTGACTCCAAGCAGTCCGCGCACGTCGATCTCGTAGCGTCGACCCACGACCAGCTCGCGATCAAGGTCGATCCGCAGGCGTGAGCCCTCGTCGATCAGCACGGCCGAGCCCTTGAGCCGGTTGCCGGATTTGCCGTCATCCACGCCGACGTTGTCCAGGGTCTGCGGATCGAGCAGGTCGTCGAACAACACCTCGACGCGGGTCGGACCGAAGATCGCCAGCGTGCCCATGGCCTGGGGCGGCCGCGCCCCGAACTCGGTGGGCAGCGCCAGCTCGAACCACGCGGGCTTGTGATCCGATCCGGCCGGGCTCAGCGTGAGCGCCGATCCGTCGGCCGCGCAGATCCCGGAATTGCGGTCGAACAGCACGCTGTCGCTCAGATGCGGGCCGTTTTCGCCGAACCAGCCCACGGCCGGGATCGTGTGCGCCTGGCTGGGGTAGACGCCGAGCGAGGCAAAGGCGTCTGCAAGCATCGGCTGCAGCAGATCAAGCTGCGAGCTGTAGACCTCGGCGCCGCCCAGGTCGCCGGCCACGATCAGCAGCGGCGAGATCTCGTCCTCGATCGACTCGCCCAGGATCTGGGCGTCCTTCTGGCCTGCCGAGCCGCTGTCCAAGGCAAAGCCGTAGACCGTGAAGGTGTGGCCTAAAAGATCGGTGGTCGCCTTGAGCGCCGTGCCACCGGAGAACAGCGCGATCGACTGTTTCAATTCGAGCAGCCCATCGCTGATCAGGCCGATGCCCGCGTCGTCCTCGGAGTAGAGGGCGAATTCCATGTCCAGGCCGTCCGCGATCAGATCGAGGGTCGCCTGGTCCGGGACCTGCTGCAGCGAGAGCAGGTCGAGCTCGAATTCGTCCAGGGCCGCCACCAGCTCCGTGACGCTGATCGAGTTCATGTTGTTGACGTTGAAGGTCGCGACCCGCAGGCGGCTCCAGCTTTCGCTACCCAACGGGCACGAGCACTGGGCCGGGCCGAAGCTGTAATCGCTGTCGATCAGCTGCGGCTCCTCGCCCGGCGGGATAGTGTCGTCATCGTCGTCGTCATCGTCGTCGCCGTGACTGCCGCCGCCGTCATCGTCATCCTCGCCGCCGCAGGCCGCCAGTCCCGCGCACAGCAGGGCGATCAGCAAAATCAGGGCGAATTTTCTCATCAGCGCCTCCATCAAACCCTTATCTTACACGATAAAAACGGTCGCTGCGTCACTTGGCCGCGGCTGCGATTTACGCTTTGTCCGCGACAGGCACGAGGCTATAGTAAGCAACGATCAGCGAAGCAGGGGGGAACGGCGTGGACAAGAAGCTGGAGACGTTTCGCAAGCTGGTGCCCGAGAACAGGCCGCAGCGCATGGTGCCGGCGGGCAGCGGGCTTAGCCATTCGCTGCTGTGGACGTTGATCATCGGCGTGGACCTGGTGGCGCTGGTGCTGTTCGGCCGAGCGATGGGCCGCTACGGCTTGGCGCTGGCGCCGAGTCTGGCCGGGACGGTGTTGGTCGGCGCGGTCACTCCGTGGATAATCTCGATGCTGCTGTGGGGGCTGGGCCTATACCGCACGGTGTGGCTGGGCTGGAATAAGAATCATCTGATTGTGCTTGATCCGGGGATGCTGCGGCCGCGGGTCGCCGGGATCATCCTGCTTAAACGCGACGAGCTGCAATTGGAGTGGATCGGCCGCGGCAGCCTGATGATCGAGGCCGACGGCGTGCGCAAGAAAATCCAACTCGACCGGCCATCGCGCGACCGGCCGTTGATCCAAAGCGAGTTCCAAACGCCCTGAGCGCGCCGGACGGCCGAAATTGCAAAGACGGCTTGTTTATGTAAAATTCGAATAACCGTCAACAATCATGCGGATTAGGCGACATTAGGAGACGCGCGATGCCCGAGAAGATTAAAGAGGAGGTCCGTCGGCTGGCCATCGGACGCAAAATCCGCACCCTGAGAACCAAGCAGGGCCTGAGCATCGAACAGGTCTCCGAGCGCACCAGTATGCCGGTGGTGTTGCTCTCGCAGATGGAGAGCGACGTGATCGCGCCCACCGTGGCCGCGCTGGTGAACATCGCCAAGGCGCTGGGCACAACAGTGGACACGTTTTTCCAAGACGCACCGTTTACCGACGCGATCGAGGTTGTGCGCCACGGCGAGGGGCGCCAGATCCGCCGATTGCAGCAGGCGGACGCCACGCCGTTGCAGTACAACTACGAATCGCTGGCCTATCGGCTCAGCGGCAAGCGCATGGAACCGTTCTTCGTCGAGTTCACCCTCGACCCGGGGCAGCCGCCCAAGCTTGTCAGCCACGAGGGCGAGGAGTTCATCTACGTGCTCCAGGGCGAGGTCGAGTTCGTCTCGGGCGAGGACCGCGTGCTGCTGCAGCCCGGTGACGCGCTCTATTTCTACTCGAAGAAACCGCACTGCCTGCGCGGCGTGGGCGAGGTCGTGCCCAAGGCGATCGCCGTGATCTACCCCTACGGCGAATGAGAGCCGTGCAACAGCGGGAGGAAGCATGATCGAGGTCCGTTTCCATGGTCGCGGCGGCCAGGGAGCCGTGATCGCCGGCAAGATCCTGGCCTGCGCCCTGTTCAAGGAGGGGATGTGGGTCCAGAGCTTCCCGGCCTTCGGCGTCGAACGCCGCGGCGCGCCGGTGGCTGCGTTCACGCGCTTTGACCGCGATAAAATCCTGATCCGCAACAACATCTACGAGCCGAACCATATCGTGGTGCTCGATCCGACCTTGCTGCAGGTGGCCAACGTCACCGCCGGGCTGCACAAGGGGGGCTGGATTTTAATCAACTCGCCGGAGCCGCCCGAATCGTTCAGCGGGCTCGACGATTTTAAATTGGCCACTGTCGACGCGCAGTCGATCGCGTTGCGCTTTCACCTCGGCTCGCGTTCGAGCCCGATCGTCAATACCTCGATCCTCGGCGGTTTCGCCAAAGCCACGGGACTGGTGGGAATCGACTCGGTGGTGGAGGCGATCGTCGAGGAAGTGCCGATCAAGCCCGATAACAACGCCGAGGCCGCGCGTGTGGCCTACGAGGCGACGGTGCTGCCCGCTTGAACCACTGCACTGGAAGAGAGATTAGATGGAACACAAGCCGCTGATCTTCAACACGCTCGCCGAGATTCCCGAATTGGTGGTCAGCCTGGCCACGATGGAGCACAACGCCACCGGCTCGTGGCGTTACCTGCGGCCGAGCTTCCAAAACAAGGTGCCGCCGTGCAACAACGGCTGTCCGGCGGGCAACGACATCGAGGGCTTCATCCGGCTGATCGGCGAGCGCCGCTTTCTTGACGCCTGGGTGCGGCTCAAGCAGGAGAATCCGCTGACGCGTACCTGCGGCCGGGTCTGCTTCCACCCCTGCGAGGGCAAGTGCAACCGGCGCGAGCACGACCAGGCGCTGTCGATCCAGGCCCTGGAGCGCTTCGCCGGCGAGCACGCCCAGCGCTCGGCATTGCCCGGCGTAGTGCGGCCCTCAAGCGGTAAGCGCGTGGCGATCGTCGGCGCGGGCCCTGCGGGTCTGAGCGCGGCGTTTCATTTGGCGCGCATGGGGCACGCGGTCACGCTGCTGGAGAAGCACGACAAGCCCGGCGGGATCCTGCGTTACGGCATCCCGGCCTACCGCCTGCCGCGCGAGGTGCTCGACGACGAGATCGAGGACATCCTCAGCCTCGGCGTGGAGCTGCGCTGCGGCGTGCGCGTGGGCCAGGGCGGCGACGTTGGATTCGACGAGCTGGCCGACTACGACGCGCTGTTTATCGCCGTGGGCGCGCATTCCAGCCGCAGTCTGGGGATCCCCGGCGAGAACGCGGCGCGGGTGATTCCCGGCCTGGAGCTGCTGCGCCGCATCGGCGCGGGCGAGCAGCCCGACGTCGGAAGCCGCGCGGTGGTGATCGGCGGCGGCAATACGGCCCTGGACGCGGCGCGCAGCCTGCTGCGCCACGGCGCGCGGGCCGACGTTTACTACCGCCGCAGCCGGGCCGAGATGCCGGCATTCGAGGACGAGATTGAGGAGGCGGTGCGCGAGGGAGTCGGGCTGTACATGCTCGAGGGGCCGGTGCGCATCGAGCTGGACGACGAGGGGAACGTGCGCGGACTGACGATGATGCGCATGCGCCTGGGCGCGCCCGACGCCTCGGGACGCCGCCGCCCCGAACCGATCGAGGGCAGCGAGCACCACATCGAGGCCGACACCGTAATCGCGGCCATCGGCGAGACGGTGGACAGCTCCTCGCTGCCGCCCGGGCTCCAGACCGAGGACGACGGCTCGTTGCAGGTCGACGAGTTCGGCCGCTGCTCCCAAGGCGGGATGCTGGCCGGTGGCGACGTCACGCCGATTTTGCGCACCGTGGTTACGGCCGTGGGCTCGGGCAAGCTCGCGGCGATCGCCATTGACATGCGACTGGCCGGCGAGCCGCCGGACAAGGTGGAACAGCTAATGCGCATCGGGCAGGGCGGCAGCATCTCGATCAGCCGTTACCTCGACAGCGGCGAGGCCCACGCGGCCTACGACGACGCGAATACGGTGGTCCAGTTCGAGCAGATCAACACCGCCTACTTCCCGCACCTCGAACGCGGCCAGAGTGCACACAGCCCCATGCCGCAACGGATTAAAGACTTCAGCGAGGTCAACGCCGGGCTCGACGAGGCCGCGGCAATGCGCGAGGTCGAACGCTGCTTCCATTGCGGGCTGTGCACGGAATGCGACAATTGCTACATCTTTTGCCCCGACGTGGCGGTCATCCCGCGCGAGGGCGAGTTCGGCTACGACGTGAACTACGACTACTGCAAGGGCTGCGGGATCTGCGCCAGCGAGTGTCCCCGCTCCTGCATTATTTTGACGGAGGACTGAGATGCAGAAGGTCATCATGGGCAACCACGCGGCCAGCCACGGCGTGCGTTTGGCCCGCGTCCAAGTAATCTCGGCCTATCCGATAACGCCTCAGACGCAGATCGTCGAGGAGCTGTCCGAGATGTGCGCCAAGGGCGCGCTGCAGGCCAACTTCCTCAAGGTCGAGAGCGAACACTCGGCAATGGCCGCGATCATCGCCGCGGCGAGCACCGGCGTACGGACCTTTACCGCCACCAGTTCCCAGGGTTTGGCGCTGATGCACGAGCTGCTGCACTGGGCTTCTGGCGCGCGGCTGCCGCTGGTAATGGTCAACGTCAACCGCGCCATGGCGCCGGGCTGGTCCATCTGGAGCGAGCAGACCGATTCGCTTTCCCAGCGCGACACCGGCTGGTGCCAGCTCTACGTCGAGACCAACCAGGAGGTGCTCGACAGCGTGCTGCAAGCCTACCGCGTGGCCGAGCAGATCAAGTTGCCGGTGATGGTCTGCTACGACGCGTTCATTCTCAGCCACACCTACGAACCGGTCGATCTGCCCGAGCTTGAGCAGGTCGACGCCTACTTGCCGCCGTACACGCCCGAGATCTACCTCGACCCCGAGGATCCCCACGCGTTCAACGGGCTGGTCCAGCCCGATAGCTACATGGAGATGCGTTTCAAAATTCAGGCCGCGATGGACGGCGCGGCCGCTGTGTTCAACAAGGCGGACGAGGAGTTCGAACAGCAGTTCGGTCGGCGCTACCATAACGTCGAGACCGTGGACGTGGAAGACGCCGAGACCGTGCTGGTCACCATGGCGAGCATGAGCAGCCCGGCGCGGCTGGTCGTGGCCCGGCTGCGCGAGCAAGGAATCAAGATCGGTTTGGTCAAGCTGCGGCTGTTCCGGCCGTTCCCCACCGCCGAGCTGCGCGCAGCGTTGCGCGGCAAAAAACGGGCGATCGTCATCGACCGCAATTGCTCGTTCGGCAAGGGCGGGATCATCGCCGACGAGATCCGCGGCGCGTTGGCCAACGACGCGGACCGACCGCTGATCTACGGCTACATCGCCGGACTGGGCGGCCGCGACCTGACGCTCGAGGTGATCGAGGGAATCGCCAGGCAGGGCCTCAAAGACGAGCCGCCGCCCGATGGTTCGCAGTGGATGGGGGTGATGTCATGAGCTTCGAGCACCCGAAACAGGAACTGCTGACCTCCGGCCATCTGGCCTGCCAGGGCTGCGGCGGCGCGCTGGCCATGCGTTTGGCGCTGCGCGCGCTGGGGCCGGACACGATCTGCGTGATCCCGGCCTGCTGCTGGACGATCATCGCCGGGCCGTTCCCCTATTCGGCGCTGCGCGTGCCGGTGCTGCACACCGCGTTCGAGACCGCGGGGGCCGCGGCCAGCGGCGTGCGCGCGGCCCTGGACGTCAAGGGCAAGCAGGAGACCAAGGTGCTGGCCTGGGCCGGCGACGGCGGCACGTTCGACATCGGCCTGCAGAGCCTGTCCGGCGCTGCCGAGCGCAACGAAGACATCATCTACGTCTGCTACGACAACGAGGCGTACATGAACACCGGCATCCAGCGCTCGAGCGCCACGCCGGACCGCGCCTGGACCACGACCACGCCCGAGGAGCATCCCAAACGCGGGCCGAAGAAGAACATCGTGCAGATCATGGCCGCGCACAAGACGCCCTACGTGGCCACGGCCTCGGTGGCCTTTCCCGAGGATCTGATCCGCAAGGTGCGGCACGCCTCCCAGACCAAGGGGACGACTTTCATCCACGTGCTCTCGCCCTGTCCGCCGGGGTGGAAGATCAGCTCCGAGCAGTCGATCGAGATCGCGCGCATGGCCACGCACACCAAGGTCTTCCCGATCTACGAGGTTTTCAACGGCGACAAGTACGAGATCAACATCCAGCCCGACGACTTGCCGGTTGTCGATTATCTGCGCGCCCAAGGGCGCTTCCGCCACCTGAGCGAGGCCGATGTCGAGGACATCCAGGGCAAGGTCGACTACGAGTGGCAACGCCTGCTGCACAAGTCGATGATGGACGCCTACGACGGCACGCACTACGAATGATGCGCTCGCGCTGAACACAAAGATCGATTTATCGTTAAACCAAGAATATGGTCCGCTCGCGAGTTTTAGTGCAGCTCAAAGCTGCCTACCTGCGTCGTCGGCCTTGACCTGACGAGCGTGGGCGGCCGCCCGGTCCAGAGCGTCCGCCCGGTCCCGAGCGTCCGCCGCGTCGGTCGCCGCCGCCGCCCGAGCGCGAGCGATTCCCGTCGCCGCGTCGCGGTGCTCGTTCGACGGTCATGTGCGAGAAGCGGTCGGTCTCGAACAGCTCCTCCTCGGGCACCTGTGCCGGGATGGGGCGGTCGATGTACTTCTCGATGGCCTCCAGCGAGTAGATGAAGCGCTCGCAGGCCAGGGAGACGGCCACGCCGGTGTGCTCCATGCGCGCGGTGCGACCGATGCGGTGCACGTAGTTCTCCGGGTCCTGGGGCAGGTCGTAGTTGACGATCAGCCCGATGTCCTCCACATGCAGCCCACGGCTGGCCACGTCCGAGGCCACGAGGATTTGGATCTTGCCCGCGCGGAAATCTTCGAGCGCGGCCATCCGTTTGGATTGGCGCATGTCGCCGATGATCGCGTGGGCTCGGAAACCGTGGCCCTCGAGTTTGCGCGAAACGAGCACGGCCATGTTCTTCATGTTGGTGAAGATCAGTACCCGCTTGGCTTGGCTGCGGCGCAGCACTCCGAGCAGCAGGCTGAACTTCTCGTGCGAGCCTACGTGGTAAAGCACTTCCTGGATGCCGTCGGCAGTGATGTTTTCCGGCCGGACCTCGACCACCAGCGGGTCGTTGGTGTGCAAATAGGCGATGCCGCGCGCCTCGTCGCCCAGGGTCGCGGAGAAGACCAACGTCTGGCGTTGATCCACCGGCGGCGTCATCAGCAGGATCTTTTTAATGTCGGGCCAGAAGCCCATGTCCAGCAGCCGGTCGGCCTCGTCGATCACCACGATTTGGAGTTTGTCGAACTTGACCTTGCCCTGATACTTGAAGTCCATCAGGCGGCCGGGCGTGCCGATTACGATGTCCGAGCCGCGCTCCAGTTCCTGTTCCTGTTTGAGGTAGCGCTCGCCGCCGTAGAGCACGGCGATGCGCGCGTCGATCTTGCCGCGGTAGAGGCGGCATTCCTTGCCGATCTGCAGCGCCAGCTCGCGGGTCGGTGCGAGAATCAGCGCGCGCGGCGAGCCGTCGGCCGGGCGCTTGGTGCGGCAGACGCGGTCGAGGATCGTCAGCAGGAACGTGGCGGTTTTGCCGGTCCCGGTCTGGGACTGGGCCATCAGATCGCGGCCGCGCAGCAGCGCGTCGAACGATTTTTGCTGTACCGGCGTAGGCTCGGTGAACCCTACCGCGGCGATGCTTTTTTGCACCAGCGGATGGAAGTCGAAGCTCTCGAAGCTTCGTTGCTCCTGGCTGTCGTCATTTTCTTGTTCTTCGGGATTGTCGTTGATAATAGGACCTTGGTCATTTTGCATGTTAGTTGGAGCTCTGGCTCTCAAGTTCCTCGATTTTTGCGCCCACGTCGGGGAAGCTCGTGCCTAATTGGCGCGCGTCTTGAAATTTGAGCAACGCGCGGTCGTTGATGTTTTGCGAGGCGTAGTATAGCCCCTGGTAGTAATGGTAGTCGCCCTTGCGTGAGCGATACTGGCCCATGCGCTCGCCCTCGAGTTCGAAGGCGTGGTCGGCCAGCTCAAAGATTCGGTCGGTGCGTCTGATCCAGGCGCTGCCGATCTCGTACTCGGATTTGAGCACCTCGTCGATTACGGGCAGCGACTTGGAAAAGGTTTCGAGTTCGAGGCGGTGTACGGCCTGGGAATCGATGCGGGTCAGCAGCGGATTTTGCTTGACCGCAATCAGGGTGGTGAAGGCCAGCACCAGGCCGTCGGCCGTCTTGAGGCTCAACGCGTGAGCGATCACGCTGGAGTAGATTTGCAGCGCTTCCTGCGTCAGCTGAGGCATCGTGTCCAGCGATTTGAAGAACAGCCCACCCTGGGAGGGAGTGAAGCCGCGACCGCGGATCACCAGGCTGATGTTGTCCCAGACCAGCACGTCGCTGCCCTCGATTGCAGCGGCGCTTTCCGGCGAGCTGCCTTGGGCCATGCTCAGCGCGTCGTCCTTGAACAGCAGATAGTAATGCGTCGGACCGGCCTGCGCGTCGCTCGTGGTTTGGCCCTGTTGGTCGGCGCCGGTCGCGGGCGAGCCGGAGTCGTCACAGAAGATCGGGATCAACAGTAACGCGATCAGCACCAGCACGATCGCCCCGGCGATCAGCGCGATCTGCAGGCGGCTGGTCGGACGGCGTGCGGAGCCCAGCAGCGTCTTGGGTAGTTGCAGGCCGCGACGGCTGCCCGGCCGCGGCGTGAACTCCGGCTCGGGCTCGTCCTGCGGACCAGCGGCGGGCGCTGGAGTGCGGTTGGTGGCGGGCGCGGGAGTGCCGGTGCGCGATTCGTCGTTGACCTCGTGGTCCGGCGTGAGGTCGACCAGTTTTTCCGGTGCCTGCTTGGCCTGGGGAGCGAAGCGCTCGCCTTGGCCGATCAGCAGCGAAACGTTGTCGTTGGCACGACCCTCGAGCGCCTGGCCCACCAGCGCGCGGCATTTGTCCTTGATGTCGGCGTAGGTCTCCAGCGACTGGCGGATCTGGGCGTCGCTCAGCTCGGAGTTCAGGCCATCGGAGCACAGCAGCAGCAGGCGCGTCTCGTTCCAATCGTGGGTCGTAACGTCGACCTCGACCTCGGCGTAGGGACCCAGGGAGCGCGTCAGCAGGTTGGACAGCGCGTGGTTGCGCGCCTCGTCCGCGGTGAGTTGCCCGGCGTCGACCAGTTCCTGGACCTTGGAGTGATCGCGTGTGATCTGCGTAAATTTGCCGTCGTCGTACAGGTAGCAGCGGCTGTCGCCCACGTGCGCCACATATAGCCGGAGGCCGACAATCAGAACGGCTACGGCTGTGGAGCCCATGCCGCGAGTGGAGGCCTCGGACTGCCCCTGTTCGTGGATCGCCGCATTGGCGCGCCTGATCGCGGCGCGCAGCGAGCCGACGTAGTACGACTCGTCCTCACTCGGGCCGACGTCGGCCAACGCAGCCTCGAGCGCGTCATTGATCACTTCCACGGCGATTTGGCTGGCCACGTCGCCGGCCGCATGACCGCCCATCCCGTCGGCGAGCACCAACAGGCCGATGTTATCGTTGATCAAGACCGCGTCTTCGTTGGTCTCGCGCCGGTTTCCCGGGTGTGTTAGTCCGTAGGTCTCCATGCACCTCTCAGTTGGCCTGGATCAATAATCCAAGCTGGGGAAATCGAGGGTCGTTGTATCACCAGCGGCAACCGCTGGCAAGCGGCCGCATAACACGGTCGTGGGAAAACTCCCTTAAGATTGCCTACTTGCCCGCATTATTGATGAGGGTTCGTAGCGAGGTGTACAAGATGCCGCAAGAACGAGGAAGCCGAGTCGATACTCCGCAGGCGTACCCGCTGTGGTACGTCGAGGGCGGATCGGCGAGGATGACACAGTTATTGCGAGCATATTGTGCTCCGCAGTAGAATTTTCATGAATAATGCGGGCCTGCCATGTTGCAGAACCAATCGTTGGACATGCCGACATACCAATGGGCCAGCAGCGGCCAGAGGATCGAGCGCGTGCGCACCGCCACCAGGCCGAACAGCAGCCCGGCGATCACTGCGGAGAAGGTCTCGCCAAACGGCTTGTTGCCGATGTGGATGATCGTGCTGGGCAGGGTCTGCATCATAATCGCCAGCAGCGGCCCGGCCGCGCGTTCCACCGAGAACTGGATGAATCCGCGGAAGAAGAATTCCCAGCCCACGTAGTAGACCAGGTAGAGCAGGGACCACAGCAGCCACAGTCCGATGCCCGCCTCGTGCATGTTCACCAGCGGGTACTCGGCCGTGAACTCGGGCTGCATGCTGTTGACGTAGGTCCCCGGCAGCATCAGCACGACCCAGATCGCCAGGAACGCCAGGCCGAACTTCCAATCGCCCAGGCGTACGCCGAAGTCGGCCAGGCGCAGCTTAAATCCGAGCTTGACGATCGCCAGCGGGATCAGGCCGAACAGCAGCAGCACCCAACTGTGGTGCCACAACGCGGCGTACCACAGGGCCGCGCGCGGTGCGAACGCCTCGCCCCAATGTTCTAAAAAGAACGAACGACTGCACTGATAGGCGAACGGCGTCATGGCCAAAGCCGCGTAAATCAGCACGATGGCCAGTCGTCGATCCATTTTACGGACGATCTCGATTGTGCGTTTCATTTGTTGTAAGATGCCTCTGTTCTGGCTAATGAAAAATCACGCTAAATCATAGCTGAGTTGTCATCAAGCGGCCAGTCGCGAAAGTGCGGGCCGCTGCTTTGCACGACGGCGCGCGAACCGGCCGAAATACGGGGGGTGCAATGGTTCTCAGGATCGACCAGGAGACGGATCAGCTTGCGGTAAACACAATCAAGATGCTCGCGGTCGACGCGATCGAGAAAGCCGGCTCGGGTCACCCGGGCATGCCGCTGGGCGCGGCCGACATGGCCTATGTGCTCTGGACGCGCTTTCTGCGCTTTGCGCCCTCGGACCCGCAATGGGTCGACCGCGATCGCTTCGTGCTCTCGGCCGGACACGCCTCGATGCTGCTCTACGCCCTGCTGCACCTCAGCGGTTTTAAAATCTCGCTGGAAGACATCAAGCAGTTCCGCCAGTGGGGCTCGCAGACTCCGGGACATCCCGAGCTGCACCTGCCGGGAGTCGAATGCACCACCGGGCCGCTGGGTCAGGGCCTGGGCATGGCCGTGGGCATGGCCCTGGCCGGCAAGCGCTCGGCCGCCGAGTTCAACCACGGCGCCTTCGATCCCATCGGCTACCGCGTTTTCACCATAGTCTCCGATGGCGACCTGATGGAGGGTGTATCAGCTGAGAGCGCCTCGTTGGCCGGCCATTGGGGCCTGGACAACCTGGTGGCGCTCTACGATGCCAATCAGATCACTATCGAGGGCAATCTCGATCTGTCCCACAGCGAGGACGTGGGCAAGCGTTTCGCTGCCTACGGCTGGAAGGTGCTGCGCTGCGACGGCCACGACCGCGAGGCGTTGGCCCGCACGATCAAGCGTGCGATTAAGCACCAGGGCGCGCCGTGCCTGGTGATCGCCCGGACTCATATCGGCGCGGGCAGCCCGGGCAAGTGCGACTGCGAGGTCTGCCACGGAGCGCCCCTGGGCTCGGAAGAGTCGGCGTGCACCAAGCGCTGTCTGGGTTGGCCCGAGCAGCCGACGTTCCTGGTGCCCGACCAGGCGCGTGAGCCGTTTGCCAAGGCCGCACGTCGCGGCGAACGAACGCGTCGCAAGCACAAGCGCGCGCTGGCCGCCTGGCTTGCCGAGCATCCGCAGTCCGCGCAGCGCTGGGACGCGCTGATGGGCTGCGAGCTGCCCGAGGATCTGTTCCAGCGGCTGACGGCGGCCTGCCCGGATGGCGATGCGGCCACCCGCGGACTGTCGGGCAAGGCTTTGGCCGCAGCCTCGGCCGCGGTGCCGGCCTTGATCGGCGGCTCGGCCGACCTGGGTCCGTCGAACAAGAGCACTGTGGCGGCCGAACAATCGCTGTCTCGCGATAACATGCTGGGCCGCAATATCCACTTCGGCGTCCGCGAGCATGCGATGGGCGCCATTGCCAACGGCCTGGCGCTGTCGGGCAGCGCGATCCCCTACACCGCCACGTTCCTGGTTTTCTCCGACTACATGCGTCCGTCGATCAGGCTCGCGGCGCTGATGGGCATACGCACGATCTTCCTGTTCAGCCACGACAGCCTGATGGTCGGCGAGGACGGCCCGACCCATCAGCCGGTAGAGCACGTGGCCGCGTTGCGGCTGATTCCCAACCTGGCGGTGCTGCGCCCGGCCGACGCGGCCGAGACCGCGGCGTGCTGGACCGCGGCCCTGGCACGGCGAGACGGACCGACCGCGCTGATTCTCAGTCGCCAGAAACTGGCGCAACTCGAGGGGCGCGTGCCGATGAGTATCGAACTTTTGGCCCGCGGCGGATACGTGGTCTCCGAGGCTTTGGCAGCGCCGCGCGCCGTGCTGTTGGCCACGGGCTCCGAGGTCGCGTTGGCCTTCGCCGCGCGCAAGGCCCTGGGCGAGGCGGGCACGGGCCTGCGCATCGTCTCGGTCCCCTGGCTCGAACGCTTTGCGGCCCAACCGCCGGAGTACCTCAACGACGTGCTGCCGCCGGACCTGCCGCGCGTCTGCATCGAGCTGGGCAGCGCCGAACCCTGGTACAAGCTGGCCGGAGATCGCGGGCTGATCATCAGCGTCGATCGCTTCGGCGCTTCCGCACCGGACAAGGTGATCGCCGAGAAGTTCGGCTTTACCCCCGAGCAGGTAGCCCAACGGATCCGCACCCACCTGGGGTGAGGGCGGGTACAAGATCAAGAGATTGATCTATCGCACCTTTGAGGTGCCCGCATGGCACGCGTAGTACGCTGATCATTGCCCCGCGTCGCGCAGAGGCACGCTGTATTACTACCGTGGTGATGTGCGTTTCTCTACTTCTTTAGCGCAAACACGTCGCCGACCGAGGGGATGTTCGGGATCAGGCCGAAGTGCGGCTGCATCTTCTTGTCAAAGCCGATGTAGACCTTGCCGCCGGGCTTGCCCAGGAACAATTGCTTGGAGAGGTCGACCGAAAGCACGGTGTGCACCTGCGGGTAGGCTGTGAGCAGCAACGAGACCGGCTCGAGCTGGTCGGTTTTGAGCACGTCGCCCTCGTAACGCTTGAGTCCGGCAAAGCGCAGGGAGCGAATTTTGAAATGTCTGCCCGGGGTTGGGTCGCCGTAGATCCCGGCGCGCAAATTCCAAAAGGCGCTGGACGGATCGTCGTAGACCCGGTTGGGCCGGAAGGTGTAGTCGCGGTTGCGGGTCTCCACGCCGTTCTTGGTTTTGCGCAAATTGTAGCTGTGCTTGTCGTAGTCAAACTTGTATTGGCGCACGTAGAGATCGCCCTTGAACGTGTGCTCGACCATCGTGCGCAACGGCATCAGCCGGTACTTGCCGCGCTGGGTGCCGCTGATCAACTCGCTTTGGATCTTCATCTCGCCGTAGCGCGACAGCGCGCTGTAGATGTTGCGCAGCTTGAGCACGAAGCTGGTGTTGTAGCGGTGCTCGGCCGAGCCGCGGTCGAACGAGATGTCGATGTCCGCCACGCCGAGGATCTTCATCCACTCGATGTTGAACGTCTTACGCTCGCCCACGAATCGTTCGGCAAACCCCGGGTCGCTCGATCCGACAAACGAGTAGCTCGACCTGTGGCTCGTTGTGGAAGCGGCGATGGTCAGCGGAGCAGGGGGCTTGGGAGCCTGGCCCGGCGGCGACTCGATCAGCCCCATCGGCGCGAACAACAGCAGGCCGATCTCGCTCGCCCGTTCGATGAACTTTCTGCGCGGAATCGGTTTACTCACCGTTGCCCTCGCTCCTTGATTGATATCAGACACCGGGGGACACGATATGTTCGCTCCAGTCTTAGTCAATATGACGCAAGACAGGTAAGCAGCACCAGCGCAAGCAAGGTAAGGTCAATCGCCAGTAGCGCGCGGGACGGGAATTGCGGGCGCTGTGGTGCGGGCGCGAGCAGCCGCGGCAGTCCGATTAAAAACAGCGGCGCGGCAAGCAGCGCCGTAACGACAATCGGCAGTGCGGCCGGTCGGTCCAGGCCCAGGTCCGCGTTGGTCAGACTGTGCAAGGCCGATGCGCCGCCGTGGAGTTCAGCGTACAACACCAGCCCGCCGACCACTGCGGTCGCGGTCAGCACCCAGTTGAACGGACGACCGACGCGCTGCAGCAGCCGTGCCCCGAGCACCAGGGCCAAGGGCAATGCCGCGCCCGCAGCATCGTCCAGCCAGCTTCCCTGTATCGAGAGGGCCGTCAGCAGAGCGGCTGTAAACAGCGCGACGCTCTCCAGCGGCCGAGCACGCAGCTCCAGGATCGCGCCGGCCAGGGCGATCAGCCCCAGTGGCAGCCAGGGCGCCAGGTCGATTGTGCCGCGCACGAGCTGGGCCGCGGCAGGCACGGTCCAGGCGTTGTCAAAGGCCCAGAGGGTCGCCAGGGCGGGCAGGCCGCCGACTAGCGCGCCGAGGGCCAGGGCCGCGGTATTGCGCCAGATGCTTCGGGAGCGCAGGGCGTTGAGCAGCGGCAGCAGCAGCAGCGCGGCCGCGACCGTTCCGGCTGCGGTGCACAGCCCGCAGAGCAGGCCCAGGCCGAGGTAGGCTTGCACTCCCTCGTCGCCCTGCAGACGCGAGCGCAGATAGAGCAGCGCTCCGGCTCCCAGTGCGGCCAGGCCGAAGCTCGGCAACGGATCGACAAACGCCCGGCCCAGGGCCGGACTGCCCGCCAAGACGACCAGGGCCGCGGGCAGCGCGGCCAGGCGCGTCTCGCGCGGCAACGACAGTCCGGCGAGCAGTAAGCCCGCGGCCAGTGCCAACCAGCCCAGACCGGCCGTCAGCAGCGACAAATGATCGCGGTCGGGCGCCAGAGAGTCCAGCAGCGCGGAGGGCAACAGCGCCGCGTATCCGAGGGTCAACGCGGCAGCGGGCGGCACTCGCGCCTGCTGGGCCAGCCCCGTGCTGTCCTCGATGGTAATAAGCGCGTCGAGCAGCTCGAACGAGAGCAGCCCCTCGGAGTTCAGCGGCCGTAGCAGCAGCACCATCAGCAACAGGAAGGCCAGGTAAAGATAATAGCCGACCCGTTGCGGGGTCCATCCCGGGGTGCGTCGCTCGCGGCTCATCCGCAAAATAGTATCACCTCGCGGCATGCGGTTGTTTACCGGCGACAGGAATGTTGTTGGACAATCTTCGAGAAGCCCTATATACCCCGTTCATAATGATACGAGACGAGGATGCTGTAAGAACGCAGCGATCGGCGCATGCCTTGATTCTGGGGGCGGTTCGGGCTGTATTTCAGCTCGCGGTTCTGGCAACGGTGTTCCGTTTTGTCCTCGCCCCGGCCATCGCGTTCGAGACCAGCTCCCTGCCGATCATCGCGCTTTTGCTCGAGATCGACGTGCTGCGCGCGCTGTTCTACGCGCTGCTGCCCGCAACGATCCTGCTGCTGCTGATCCCCCGCATACGCGGCCCGCTGGCAACCACGGCCGGACCGGCGCTGGGACTGGCGTTGGTCTGCGCGATCACGGTCGCCGGTCTGCCCTATCTGACGCTGACTTACCGTTATGAGTACGTTTTCCGCGTGCCCGGCATGAAATGGTGCTTTGTGCTGCTGGGCCTCAACGTGTTCGGCGTCACGTTGTTGCAGACGGCGGGCCAGTGGGTCGAACCGCTACGCAGGGCGGTGCTGCGGCTATTTCCGCTGATCGACCTCGCGCTTCCGGCTTTGGTCTGGTCGGCCTACCGTTGGGAAGCCGGGCGGATTGCGAATATCTATCGGCCGTTGCCGATCCTGTTTTTAACAACCCTGATGTTCAGTCCGTTGATCATAACGCCGGTGCCGATGGAGCGTAGCATGTCGGTCGACGGACTGCTGCAGCAAGTCGCCCCCACCATCGGTATGGGTTATTACCAGGTGCGGGTCAACGAGCGCAGTGGGAACGTGATTCTTGCCAACGAGCCCGGTAAGTTCATTCTGATCGACCCTGTGCAACGCAGGATCATCAACTCGCTTGAACTCGACCCCGGCTTTCAGGTGCAGGGATTGGCCCTGAGCGCTGATCGCCGTCAGGCCGCGTTCGTCAACCCGCTGTTCGGCCACAGCCTGCTGCTCGACGCCGACACGTTGCAGGTGCTCCAACACCGCAGGCTGGTTGATCCGCCGCCCCGGGACGAAGAATACTTCGACTGCTGGCGGACCGAGTGGGATTCCGAGCACGGGCTGCTCTACGCCTATCGCTGGGGCGACATCGCGTTGATCAGCCCTGAGATGGACCGGATCACGGCCTGGAGATCGGGGCTGATCCCCTTTGCCCTGCCCGACGCGCAGCATGGCGAGATCCACGTGCTCGAGAGCGAGGACGACGTCGATTACCGCCTGGTCTGTTTGGACGCGCGTACGTTGGAGGTCCGGCGCTCGATTGAGGTTCCCGCCTGGCCCGAGCAGATCGTGCTTGACCCGGCGACCGACCGGCTGATCGTCAGCTTTCCGCTGTTGGGGCGGCTGCTGGTGGTCGACCGCTCTGACTATCGCTTCCTACGCTGGGCCGACAGCGTACCCGGAGTGCGCCGCATGGCGATCTACGACAAACAGCGCTGGATCATCACCTGCGGGTTCTCGCCGATCATCGAGATCCGGCAACTGGACGACTTCCGCCTGGTGCGGAGGCTGACCGCTCGCGGCTGGGCCAGGTGGGGCGAGGTCGATCAGCAAAGGGATAAATTCTATTTCACCACCCAGGGCCAAGGAGCCTGGCAACTGGATCTGGCGCGGGCAGACTCGGACGAGCGGACGCGCGTCCTGCAGCGCCTTGATCCGTTCTATCTCCTGCTCAACTCGGCCAATGCCGTGTTCAGATCGTTGCTGGGAATGAATCGGGGGATCTGAGCCGTGTCAAGCGATCTCGGGCGGTAGGGCCAGGGTTTCGATCCGGCGCCACAGCTCGGGAAGGCCGGAACCCTTGGCAGCGGAGGTCAGCGCGTAGTCGCCGGGTTGCAGCCCGAACTTGCCGTGCATTTCGCGTTTGAGCTTCTCGATCTCGTTGCGCTTGAGCTTGTCGACCTTGGTCAGCGTCAGTAAAAACGGCAGACCCTGGTCGGCCAGCCAGCTCATCAACCCCATTTCCCAGTCCTGCAGCCCGCGGCGCGAGTCGGTCAGCAGCACCACCGCGGCCAGGGTCTCGCGTTGGTCGATGTAGCGTTCGATCATCGTGCGCCACGACGAGCGTTCGACCTTGGAGACCTTGGCGTAGCCGTAGCCGGGCAAATCGACTAGGCGCAGCCGGTCGCCCTCAATGGCGAAGAAGTTGATCAGTCGGGTCTTGCCCGGGCTCTGACTGACCTTGGCCAGCTTTTTACGGCCCAGCAGGCCGTTGATCAGGCTGGACTTGCCCACGTTCGAGCGCCCGGCAAAGGCGATCTCCGGCGGCCCGGGCTGCGGATAGTCGCCGGGCTGCGCTGCGGATTTGATGAATTCGGCCAAGCGGGGTTTCATCGCCGTTGCTTTCCGTAAAATAGGATTCGACGATTGTCGCTATGACTGGAGCAGCGTCTCCTGCTGCTTTTTGAACTGCTCGATCTGCTGCTTGATTTTGCTTAGCGTCGCGGCGTCGATTCCCTCGAGCTTGTCCAGTTCGGCGTTGAGCTGATCGCACAGCTCCACGCCCTGCTCGCTGCGTTCGCGGAGACGGCTGAGCATGGTGTTGAAGCTGATCGCCAGGTTCTGGAACTCGTCGTCTTTGCGCAGCCGCAGGTCGTTCTTGTAGCGCCCGTCGCGCACCTGGGCGATGTGGCGGTTGAAGGCGTAGATCGGACCGACGATACGGTGCGTGAAGCGCAGCCCGTAGTAGATGATGAACAGGGTCAGCACCAGGGCGATGCCGGTGATCGCGATGATCATCAGGTTGTCGCCGCCGCCGCTGTTGACCTTGACCAGCGCCACGGCAAAGGAAGCGAACAGCACCGTGAACAGCACGGTCAGCCCGATCATCCGGCTTTGGATGCGCTTGTCGATGAAGTAGCGGCGCCGTCTATTGTGTTGCGCTTGCGGTTGCGTGCTCATCTGTCAACTCCTTGCCGCAGTCGGGCGGATCGCTTCAGGGCAAGCGGGTCAGTCCGCTAAGTATGCTTTTTTTCCAACCAACCTGCTGATCGCCTCTTTGTCCTTTGCGGACAGGTCGATGAAATTGATGCCCATCCCGGGGTTAATGTTCTCGCCGTCGGGACGGTAGGGGTTGATCCACATCACTTCGCCGTTGGTCTCGATCGTGCGCCCCTCGTCGGCCAGCTCGAACTTGAGCATCAGCCGGGTGCCGATCTCCAGCGGGGACTTGGTCTGGAGAAAGATGCCGTCGCGACTTACGTTGCTCGCGTATTCGAACAGGAACGTATCTTCGCTGTCGATTTGGTAGTCGATCTCGACCTTGGTTCGCACACTGGCTCGGGGAGTCTTTCTTTTTTCCGAGCCTTTGCGTTTTGTCATCGGGATCTCCTCATTCGACGGTCCATTCGACCGTACCGACCAGTACGGCGTCAACGTACCACATCTGGCGCCACGTTCCGCGCGATGACATCCGATCCTTGCTCAGCAGGCGCACGAATTTGGTGAAGAACTCCAGCTCGATCGGCTCGGCATAGTACAGGGTTCCGCCGGGCCTGTAGGTCTTCTTGACGATCACGTGCCGCCCCCACAGTCCGGTGAGCACGATCTGGCGATAGACCTCGGAGCCGATGGGGAAACTTTGGCCGGTGGCCGTCAAGTCGGTGCTTAGTGGATCGCGCCCCAGCCCGACCTCGACCTTGACCATGCGGATCGCCGTGTCTTCCGGCGGCCCCTCGAGCAGCTCCATCTCTTTACGCGCCTGGGGGACCGCCGCGTCGAGGGGGAGGAGGGTGATGAACGCTCGATAGTGCTCGATCGCGGGCGCGGATTGGCCCAACTGCCGGCTGTAGAGCCGGGCGAGGGTCAGCTGCAGCTGCGGCTGGTGCCAGTCGACCTCGAGAGCCTTCTCGTAGGCCGCTGCCGCCAGGTCGTACTTGCCCGTGTCGACCAAGTTCTGCGCCACGTCGATGTGGGCCCGGGCGTTTTGGCCGCCGAGCTCGGCGTAGGGTGCGAAGTCGTCGCGATGCTCGGCGACCCAATCCGGGTCGATGCTCTGGGCGCGCTGCAGCGATTCGATCCCCTTGTCCAGGTTGCCCATCTCGATATAGGCCCGTCCCAGCAGGTAGGCCGCCTCGGGCCGGTCGGGCTCCAGCTGATGCGCGCGCAGCAGGTGCGAGACCGCGGACGAGGGGTCGCCGGCGTTGAGCAGTTCGTGCCCCCAGGCTAGGTGCGACGCGGCCATCCCCTGGCGCGCGGTCTCGACGTCGGCGCCCACGCCCAGGGCGTTCTCGTAGTTGGTCGCCGCGCCGGGGTAGTCGCCGAGGTTATAGTTCACGGCCGCCGCGGTGATCAGCGCCTCGGGCATTTTCGGTGAGATCTCCAGGGCCTTTTCCACGGCCTCGCGGGCCTCGGGAAAGCGCTCGTTGATCAGCAGCGCCTGGCCGAGCATCACCCAGGCCTTGGGATTCTCCGGCTCGATCCCCGCGGCCCGTGCGAAGTGCGGGGCCGCGTTGTACGGCTGGTCCAGGCGCAGGTAGGCCACGCCGAGGTTGAAATGCGTCTGGTAGGCCTGGACGAAATTCGGCGGCGTTACGGACAGCAGTTGTTCCCAGACCTGTGCCGCGGCCTGGTAGTCGCCGGCCTTGAAGCGCCGCACACCCTCTTGGAACAGGCCGGTGGTGTCCAGCGAGGTCCGGCCGCTGTGCGCCTGGGCCTGCTGCGCCGCCTGGGCATAGGGATCTTCAGCCGTCTGGACTTGTTTGGGACCGCAACCGGCAAGCAGCAGCAGCCCTGTAATTACAAGGATCAAGGCCCGCGCACAGTTATTATTGGTAAACATTACAGCGCACGATTTCCTTTGAATAACGAGGCTCCGCACAGGGAAAGTACATAACCCTGCGCGAGAATGTCAAGGAAATCCGGCCTGGGCTGTTCAGCGCGGGGTTGATATCGACGGCTGATCAGCGACAATCCGGGTTATCATCCGGGACGGCAACGGTTCGCGTCCTGATATTCGGGGGACAATGTGAGAAGAATCCATTGGGCGATTGCGATTTCAATTCTGGCGCTGATCTGCATCTGTGCGGGCTGCGGCGGGAGCAAGCTTGAGCAGCAGCCGGTGCTTTCCGCGGTGGTGGTCGGGATCGAGGGCACGCCGACCAACCTTGATCCGCGCTTTGCCACGGACGCCTACTCGACGCGGATCATCCCCTTGATCGCGCCGGGACTGGTGAGCATGGACCCCCGGGGCCTGCCGCGTCCCGAACTGGCCCAGAGCTGGGAGATTGCCCCGGACGGCCTGAGCTACACCTTCCAACTACGGTCCGGCCTGCGTTTCAGCGACGGCAGCGAGCTGACCGCCGTTGACGTGGTCGCCAACTTCCGCTCGGTGCTCGATCCGGCCACGGGCAGCCCCGCGGTCTCGGGCCTGTTCGCCCTGAAAAGCGTCGAGGCCCAGGGCGATTTAATCGTGCGCTTCGAGCTCGACCAGCCGTTCGCGCCGTTTCTGCTCAAATGCTTCCGCGGGATCCTGCCCGCCGAGCTGCTGGCCGACCCGGCGATGTCCCAACGGCCGCTGGGGGCCGGGCCGTATCGCATCGCGCGCAACGAGCGCGGCCAGCGCATCGTGCTCGAGCGCAACGAGCAGTACTACGGGCCGCAGCCGACAATCGAGCGCATTACCTTCCGCATTCTGGAGAATCAGACCACGCGCACCCTCGAGCTCGAGGCCGGAGGGCTGGACCTGGTCCAGAACGCCGTGGCTCCGGGCGACCTGGCGCGCTTTGAGGCCGATCCGCGCTTCGTGGTGTTGCGCGAGCCGGGGGTCAACTACAGCTACTTGGGATTCAACCTCGAGGATCCGCTGCTGCAAAAGCTCGAGGTGCGTCAGGCGATCAGCATGGCCATCGATCGTCGGGCGATTATCGACAGCTCGCTGGAGGGCATGGCGCGACCGGCCACGGGCCTGCTGGCGCCGAGCAACTGGGCCTACGAGCCCGACGTGCCGACCTTTGGCTACGACCCGCAGCGCGCGCGCGAGCTGCTCGACGCGGCGGGCCTGATTGATCCGGACGGCGATGGGGAGCAGCCGCGCTTCGAGCTGACCTACAAGACCAGCACCGACCGGCTGCGCAACGAGATCGCCACGATCATCGCCTACCAACTGGGGCAGGTCGGGATCAAGGTCGAAAAGCGCAGCTACGAGTGGGGCACGTTCTTCGCCGACGTCAAGAACGGCAACTTCCAGCTCTACTCGCTGACCTGGGTCGGGATCACCGATCCGGACATCTACCACTACGTGTTTCACTCCGATTCGCTGCCGCCCTCGGGCGCCAACCGCGGACGCTACCGCAACCCGCGGCTGGACGGGCTGATCGACGCCAGCCGCGTTGAGCTCGACCGGGAGAAACGCAAACGGATCTTCGAAGATGTGCAGCGGACATTGGCTGCCGACTGCGTGTACGTCAGCCTGTGGTACAGCGACAACGTGGTGGTCCACAGCCGCGGGCTGCACGGGTTCGCGATCTACCCCGGCGGCGAGTACACCAGCCTGGCGACGGCGACGCTTGAGCCGTGATCAGCGGAAAGTGATCAGCGGAAGAGGTTGGCCAACAGCACCCGGATTCCGGTGAGGTTCATCGTCAGCTCGCGCCGCGGGTTGCTCAGCAGGCGCCGCAAACGGCGTACGATCATTCGCGGCCGGAAGTAGTAGCCGTACCAGGCGCGCTTGAGGATCCGCTTGAGCCGCTGGGGGCTGACCTTGCCCTGGAAGACCTCGGTCGAGCTGGTGGTGAAGTACGCCTCCCAGGGCACGTCCTTGATCTGCCCCGCAGCCGACATCTCGTTGTAGAGTCGCGAGCCGGGGAAGGGCTTGAACAGGTTGATCGACACCAGGTCGGTGGCCGCCTTGCGGGTCAGCGCCAGGGTTTGTCTGATTGCCTGCTCGTCTTCCCAGGGGAAGCCGATGATGTAGTTGGCCTTGCACTCGATCCCCAGTTTGCGGGTCGTCTCGCAGACCTGCACCACCTGCTCGATGTCCAGCACCTTGGAGATCCGTTCCTGGGTCGGGCGGTGGCCGGACTCCACGCCGTAGATCACGTGATAGCAGCCCGCGCGCGCCATCAGCTGCAGTAGCTCGCGGTTGACCGTGTCCACGCGCGAGAAGCAGTTCCAGCTCACGCGCAGTCCGCGCGAGAGGATCCCCTCGCACAGCGCGACCATCTTGTGGCGGCGGATCGTCGGGCCCTCGTCGTAGAGCCGGAAGTCGGTGATGCCGTGCAGCTCGCCGCAAAGCTGAAGCTCCTGGATGAAGTTTTCCACGCTGCGGAAGCGCACCGTGTCCTCGAACACCGACTTGGAGCAGTAGGCGCACTTCATCGGGCAGCCGCGGCTGTAGATCACTCCGGTGGAGGGCAGGTGATGATAGTTGCCCGGGTCGGGCACGTAACGTTCGTTCTGGATCAGTCGGCGGTCGACGATCGGCAGCGAGTCCAAATCCTCGATCAACGGTCGCGGCCCGCTGAACACCACGCCGCCCTCGCCGCGGCTGTACAGCCCGAGCACGCCGGTCGGATCTTCGCCCGCCAACACGCGCTGCACCGTCTCGAGCAGCGTGATCTCGCCCTCGCCCACGGCCGCGTGATCAAAGGCCGGGAACTCCTCGAGGGTGCGTTCGGGCAGGGCCGAAGCATGGAACCCGCCGAGCACCACCACGGCCTGGGGCTGTTCTGCTTTGACCTGCTGGGCCACGCGATGGGCCAGGGCCACGTTGGTGGTGTAGGAGGTCACGCCGACGACGGACGGTTCGCCCGAGAGCGCCAGCGAGAGCGCGGCGCGCGGCGCGGGCTCGAGCGTCAGATCGAGCACCCGCGCGTCGATTCCCTGCGAGCGCAAATAGGTTGCGATGCTCAAAATGCTCAGTGGGATCTCTTTGCCCGGCAAATTGAACAGCTCGCCCTCGTGGGCCTGCGGTTGGACCAGTAGTACTTGCATAGCCCGGACTTTATCATCGGCTGCGTTCCAGACCAATCGTCGCGTTTACGCATTTGTCGCAAGCCGCTTGAAGCAAACCGAGCAATCTGGTTTAACCAACGCCGATGGCCATCCACGAATATCAACGACTGACCCAGGACGAGCTGCAACGGCTCGATCTTTCCCAGGCGCTGTTGTTCCTGCCCTTTGGCGCGCCGGAGCGCCACGGCCCGCATTTGCCGCTTAGCACCGACGCGCTGATCTCCCGCGGACTGGCGCAGCGTTCGGCCGCGCTGCTCGCGGAGATGCGCCCCGAGCTGACGATTTTGCTGCACCCCACGCTGCACATCGGTGCGGCCACGATCCGCGGCACGGGCAGCCTTAAAATAAACGGACGTACACTGCGGCGGCTGCTGGTGCAGACCGGCCGGCGGCTGGCGGCCACGGGAATCACGCGGCTGGTGCTGCTCACCGGACACGGCGGCCTGGCGCACGTGATCGCTATCGAGTCGGCGATGCGCGAGCTGCGTAAACGCGGCCTGCGCGTAATCGCTCCCACCAGCCGCCCGGCGGCGCGCTCCTACCTGGGGCAATACCTGGATCGTTGGGAGCAGATTATCGGCAAGCCGTTGGACGCGAGCCTTGCCGCGCACCTTGATTGCGACCTGCACGCAGGACTGCTTGAGACCGGGCTGCTGCTCGAGCTGGCGCCGGACCAGGTGCGGCCGGAGTATCGCGAACTGCCGCCGATTTTTCCGCGCGAGCGGCCCTGGTTGCGGCGGCTGATCGATCTGTCGCTGCTTCCGGCGCGGCTTGTTGTGCGCGATCCGGCGGATCGCGAACGGCTGCCCGGCGCGGCGCTGATCGTCTACCGCGACCTGTGCTGGGTGCTCGACGGGCGCGAGCGCGGCTACGTGGGCGACCCGGCGGCGGCTGACAAACGTTTCGGCGCGGCCCTGGTGCAGACGGTGAGCGAGGATATCGCCGAGGCGGTGCTCGACGTGTGCGTGCAAGGCGGCGATCCGCGCGCCTACAGCTCGGGCTACGAGTATCTGATGCCGCTGGCCGCGCTGCTGGCCGCGATCCCGGCGGTTGCGCTGTTGATCGCGGCGTTGGTCTCAACGCTTGTCGGGCGAGTATAATCAACAGACTCGTCATCCTTGGTTCTTCGCGCGTCGCAGCATTGGGAGGAACTTGGTGAGAACGCATTGTCGGCTGTTGTTGATACTCGCTCTTGCGGCGTTCTGCGCGCCAGTGGCCGCGGCCGCGGCCGAACTGCGGGTGGCGGCCACGATCTTTCCGCTGTACGACCTGCTGCGCCAGATCGGCGGCGAGCGCGTGGAGCCATTTTCCATCGTGCCGCCGGGGGCCAGCCCGCACACCTTCGCGCCCACACCGCAGCTATTGGCGCGGATCGAATCCGCCGACGCGGTGTTCGCCGTGGGACTTGGGCTGGACGTATGGATCGAGCGCGCCCTGGAGGGTGGGCGCAACGGAGGGCCGATGCTGCTGGGCGACCGGTTGAGGCAGCAGGGGTTGCTCGATACTCACGGCGATGTACACGGGCACGAGGGCCACGGCGAGGTTAATCCGCACATCTGGCTCGACCCCGAGCTGTTGCCCGCGCTGGTGCGGATGATCGCCGACGAGCTGATGCGCATCGACCCGCAGGGCGCTGTCCAGTACCAGGCCAACGCCGCGACGCTCAGCGCGAGTCTCGAGGATCTGGCGCACCGGGCCGCCGAGCGTTGCGCGCCGTTTCGCGGCCGGGCGATCGTGGTGGTCCACGGCGCCTACTCCTACCTCTGCGAGTTTCTGGGCGTCGAGATGCTGGTGATCACGCTCTCGCCCGGGGCCGAACCCTCGGCGCGCGCCATGGCCCGGCTGGTCAATCGGGCGCGACAAAGCGGAGTCGGCGCGGTGTTTCGCGAGCCGCAGCTCAGTCCGCGCGCGGCCCAGGCCCTGGCTGCGGAACTAGGCGTGCCGCTGATGGTGCTCGACCCGCTGGGCGAGCCGAATACGCCGGGGCGCGACACGCTGCAGGGACTGCTCAATTTCAACGTCGAGCAGATCCTGACCAGCATGGAGCGCGGCGCAAGATGAGTCGCGAGGAATTCTCCGGCCTGTGCACCGGTCGCGAGCAGTGCACCTGCGTCAACCCGCAGATCATCGTGCGCGGGGTGTCGTTCGCCTACGCCGCGGACAGCGTGCTGCGCGACGTGTACTTCCACGTGGACCAGGGCGAGTTCGTCGGTCTGATCGGGCCCAACGGCGGGGGCAAGACCACGCTGCTCAAGCTGGTGGTCGGCCTGCTGCGGCCCGACGCGGGGGACGTGCTGGTCTTCGGCCGACCGCCCCAACGGCTGGGCCGACTGCGCGCCGATTTGGGGTACGTGCCCCAGCAGCACGTGGTGGACTGGCGCTTCCCGGTCAGCGCCTGGGAGGTCGTGGCCATGGGAGGTTACGCCCAGCGCGGCGTGGGCCGCCGCGTGGGTCGCGACCTGCGCCAACGCTCCCATGAGCTGCTCGAGTTGGTGGGCATGGAGCGCTTTGCCGATCGGCCCATCGGCCAGCTCTCGGGCGGGCAGCAGCAGCGGGTGTTCATCGCCCGCGCGCTGGTCACGCGGCCGCGACTTTTAATCCTCGACGAGCCGACCAGCGGCGTGGACTCCTGGGGCCAGACCCGACTGTTCGAGCTGATCCGCGAGCTGATGCAACAGATGTCGCTGGCCGTACTGATCGTCAGCCACGACTTGGGACCGATGAAGAAGTTTGCGGACAAGCTGGCCTGCCTCAACCGTACGATGCACTTTCACGGCCGCTCCGAGCTGCTCGACGAGCGGCTGCTCGACGATGCCTACGCCTGCGAGCTCGACGAGATGAAGCGCGCGCATATCGAACTGAGAATGCCCGACGATGGATGAGCAGTCGTTCTTTTCGGCGCTGGCCGAGTTCGCCTTTCTGCGCCGCGCGATGCTCGCCGGGCTGCTGGTGGGCGTGGTCTGCTCCACGCTGAGCTGCTTTGTGGTGCTGCGGCGCATGGCGTTCATCGGCCAGGGGATCAGCCACTCGGCGTTCGCCGGCGCGGCCGTGGCGCTGCTGATAGTGCCCGCCGCCGAGGTCAACGGGCCGTTGGGCAGCCTGATCACCGCGGCGTTCTGCGTGCTGGTCGCGGTGCTGATCGGCCTGGTCTCGCGGCGCGGCGGGATCAGCGAGGACTCGGCGATCGGCATCCTGTTCGCCGCGTCGATGGCCCTGGCGATCGTATTGGTCAGCGCGCGCCGGATCTACACCGTCGATATTATGAGCCTGCTGTTCGGCTCGATCCTCAGCGTCTCGCGCGGCGACTTGTTGGTGATGGCGGTGGTCGGCGTCGCGGTGTTGCTCAGCGTGGCGCTGCTGTTCAAGGAGCTGCTGTTCTACACCTTCGACGAGGAGATGGCCCAGGTCGCCGGACTGCCCACCGCCGGGCTGCACTACCTGCTGCTGACCCTCTTGGCGCTGACGATCGTCGGCGCGATGAAGGTCGTGGGCGTGGTGCTGGTCTCGGCGTTCCTGGTGATTCCCGGCGCCGTGGCCCGCGACCTGACCGACAAGATGTCGGTGATGATTATCTGGTCGGTGGTCGTCGGCCTGTTGAGCACGATGCTCGGACTCTACCTCTCCTACCGCCTGGAACTGCCCAGCGGCGCGCTGATTGTATTGCTGCAGGTGGCCGTGTTCTTCGCGGTCAAGTTGATAGTCGCACTGCTGACGCACAGGCGGCGTTTAGCGGCCGGGGTTGAGTGAAGTGAGTGACAAAGGACCGTTACGGCGTTAATATCAGCGGCTGCAAGTGAGTTGTGCTACATAGAATTTGCCCGCCATGTCGTAGCGTAACCACAGTGAGGGGGAGATGAGCGTGCCCGAGGAAGCGGTCCGGCCCGGGGTCGGTCCGCTGTAGTTGCATTGAAACCACGGCCGGGAACCATTGAGCGGTTCGGACCGGCGACAGCGACCGGAGCGATATGCGTCTCGCCTTCGTTTTCAACCCGTTTTCCTACAAGCTGCACGAGGAGAACCTGCGGGTCGTCCAGCGCTTTTTCGGCCTGTTTCCGCCGTTGAGCATCTGCTGGGCCGCGGGGATCGCCGAGGCCGCGGGCCACGAGGTTCAGATTATCGACGCCCGCACCCTGGGGCTGAGCAAAGAGCAGACCCTGGAGCGGCTCAAGCAGTTCAAGCCCGACGCCGTGGGCCTGATGATGACCACCTACATGTTTCTCGAGACCATGGAATGGGTGCGCTTCATCAAGCAGGGGCTGCGGGACGTGCCGGTGATCATCGGCGGCTACAACCTGCGGGTCTATCCCAAAGAGAGCCTGGTTCACCCCGAGGTCGACTTCGGCTGCGTCAACTCGGCGCTGAACACGCTGCCGGCCTTGCTCGGCGAGCTGGAGCACGGCGGCAATTTCCACGACGTGCCCGGCCTGGTGTTCCGCGACAACGGCCGCATCGTCCAGACCCCCGAGGTCGACCCGGCGCCGAGTTTCGTCGACTATCCGTTGCCGCATCGCGCCAGCCTGCCCAACGAGCTGTACGAGGAGTTCCCCACCGAGCGCAAGAATTTCACCGTGATGGTCACAAGCAAGGGCTGCCCGCACGCCTGCGTGTTCTGCGAGGCCGGGCGCACGCCCCACGACGCGCGCACTCCCGAGCAGGTGGTGGACGAGATGGAGCAGGTCTATCATCGCTTCGGCGTGCGCGAGATCGACATCTTCGACTATGAGTTTCCCCTCAACCAGAAGCGCACGCGGCGGATCTGCAAGCTGATCAAGGAGCGCAACCTCGACATACTCTGGGCCTGCCGCTCGCGGGTCGACTCGGTGGACGAGGCGCTGTTGCGCGACATGGCCGACGCGGGCTGCGGCCGCATCTACTACGGTATTGAGCACGGCATGCAGCAGAAGCTCGACGAGATCAACAAGGGCATCTCGCTGAAGATGATCCGCGACACGATCAAGCTCACCCGCGATTGCGGCATCCGTCCGCTGGGCTTTTTTCTAATAGGCGTGCCCGGCGAGACTAGGCAGAGCGTGGCCAGCACGATCAAGTTCGCCAAGAGCCTGCACCTTGATTACGTGCAGTTCAGCAAGCTCACGGCCAAGCCCTGGACCGGGATGTGGCGCGAGCTGGTTCAATCCACGGGCTACGACTACTGGCGCGAATACGTAATGGGGCGCGCGGTGGAGGCGGCGCTGCCGCGACCGTGGACCGATCTGACCAACGAGGACATCGACCGCTTGACCAAGTGGGCCTATATCAACTTCCACGCCCGGCCGCTGTTCCTGATGCGCCACACGCTCAAGGTGCGCACCCTGGGCGAGTTCAGGCGCAAGTTTATGGGCTTCCTCGAGATGACGTTCCGTCAGGAGTCGCGTAGCGAGGACTGGCTCGAGCGCAACCAGCCGTTCGAGGTCTACAAGGCCCACCCCAAAGCGCGCCAGGATTAGCCGCCGATGCACGTCCACTTCCTGCACCTAGGCCGCGAGCATCTGGGGATCGAATTGCTCGCCGCGGTGCTTGAGCAGCACGGCCATCGGGTGAGCGTGGGCGTGGACCCGGGCCTGCTCGGACCCGAGGACAACGTATTCTATGTCCCACGGCTTGAACGGCTGCTGGCGCGCGGCGAACGGCTGATCGCCGAGACGATCGCCGCGCCGCCGGACGTGCTGGCGTTCTCGCCCTACACCAGCACCGTGCAGTGGGCGCTGGAAGCGGCGCGTCGCATTAAAAGCAAGGTCGCAATTCCCACGGTGTTCGGCGGACCCCACGCCACGCTGGTTCCCGAGTACCTCGCGGCGCAGCCCGAGGTCGACTACACCGTTCGCGGGGAAGGGGAGCAGGCGCTGCCCGAGCTGCTCGATTTTATCGGACGCGGCGCAGACCCGCGCGGCATGCGCAACCTCTGCTGGCGCGACGATCAGGGCCGCGTGGTCAACAATCCACTACGCCCGCTGGTCGATCTGGACACGCTGCCGCTGCCGCGCAAGGAATTGTTCGCGCACTACTCCATGCCCAATCTGAGCTACCTGATCGCCGCCTCGCGCGGCTGCCCAAACCGTTGCACCTACTGCTGCGAGGGCACGGTCTCGGACATGTACAAGCGGCGCTTCTTTCGCTTGCGTAGCGTGGGCAAAGTGCTCGACGAGCTCGCCCGCGCCAAGCGCGTTTGGCGGCCCAAAGAGGTGCTGTTCGTCGATACGATTTTGCACGTCAAACGCGACTGGGCGCTGGAATTGCTCGAGAGCTACGGCAACGCGATCAACATTCCGTTCCGTTGCTTCGGCTCCTCGCAGCTGCTCGACGAGTCGATCGCCCTGGCGCTGAAGCGCGCCGGATGCTTTACCGTGCAGTTCGGCCTACAGACGGTCAACGACGAGCTGCGCCGCGACATTCTGGGCCGCAACGAGCCGCTGGATCGATCCCTGGACGCCTTCAAACTGTGCGACCGCATCGGCCTGCGTTACGACGTGGACATCATGTTCAACCTGCCCGGCGAGACCAGCGACGACTACCGCCGCACAGTCGAATTCTTCCGCGGATTGAAGATGCTCAACCGCATCAAGTGCCACTATCTAACGCTGTTCCCAGGCACGGCGTTGCTCGACCGCCAACAGCAAGTCGGCGCCGTCGACGCTGAGCAGCGGGCGCGGATCGAGGCCGGTTGGATCAACGATTTTTTCCACGAGCCAGCCATCGACGATCCCCAACACCTGAGGCTAGTGAACGCCGCCACTCACGCGCTAAAGGTGCTGCCGCTGCTGCCCGCAAGCTGGACCGAGCGTATGCTGCGTAATGATCGCTGGACCAAACTCGCCAAGCTGCCCTATCCGCTGCTGATCGCGCTGCAACTGCTCGGTGCTCTGCGCGGCCGCGATCATCGCTTTTGGACCTACATCAAGTATTACGCGATTATGCTGCCGCGGGCGTTGCGCGAGAGGAACCGAGCCGGATCAGTTTAGATCTTTGACCCACGAGAACATGAACTGGGCCAGCAGGCCCGCCAGCGGCGGGAAGATCAGCGTGCTGACCAGGCGGATCACGGTCAGCTTCCAGCCCAGGATGCCGACCTCGAGCGGCAGGCGGCTCACCGCATACAGCGACCAGCCGGTGAGGAAAGCGACCATCGTGCCCACGCCCGCTCCCGAGCGCAGCAGCGAGACCGCCAGCGGCAGACTGACGTAGGGCCCGCCCGGGGCCAGGCCGCCGGCCAGCGAGCCGATTACGATCCCGCGGAATCCGGATTTGACGCCGATCCATTTGGCCACGGTCTCCTGGGGAATCAGCAGCGGCACCATCCCGGCGATGATCAGCGCAAAGATCAGCAGCGGCGTGATCTGCAGCAGCATGGTCATCCCCGACTTCAGACCGGTCAGGTGCACGCCGTCTCCGCGCGAATAGCCCAAATAGAGCAGGGCCAGGGCGATCACGCCCAGCAAGATGGTCGGTATCAGCATTGAGGGCAGCCCCTTTCCTTTTTTCACCGATCTTCTTCCGTTGTCTGCGTGAAAAGCATCCTCCATTATCCACGAACAGCGGCACGGATGAAATGGCCCGCATAGCCTCGATGCACGCGAGCCTTACCGGTAGTCGCGGCAAGGGGGTCCATGGTTGCGGGTGCCTTGAAGACGCAATAGGTTGGGTGTAGTCTCCCGGATGTGTCAACGGTATCGCGGTCCGCGGCAATGCGCCCCGCCCATCGGTTGCGGCTGTCGATGACCGCGGGCCGGAACAGGTGGTATCTCTGATGCAGCAACCACGAACAGCCCTGTTCAGCTACAGTGGACACGAGCACCTCACATATCCGCCGAATCATCCGTTCCGCCCGGAGCGTGCGGCGTTGCTGATGGAGATTCTCGCCTCGGAGGGAGTGCTCGACCAGCCGTGGCTCGAGCGGCTGAGTCCCGAGCCGGCGAGCTTCGAGCAGATGGAGCGCTTCCACCACGGAGCGTACCTCGAGGCGATGCAACGCATCAGCAAGGGCCGCTACGACTTCTCGATCGAGATGCTGCAATACGGCATCGGCGGCGACGACTGCCCGGCGTTCAAGGGGCTCTACGACCTGGCCGCGCTCTCGGCCGGAGCCTCGCTGGCCGGCGCGCAACTGCTGGCCCGGGGAAGCAAGGATCTGGTGTTCAACCCCATCGGCGGGTTTCATCACGCCGGGGTCGACCACGCCGAGGGGTTCTGCTACGTCAACGACGTTGTGCTGGCCTGCATGCAACTGGCCGACGGCGGACTGCGCGTGGCCAACGTCGATCTCGACGCCCATCACGGCAACGGCACCCAGGACGCGTTCTACGCCGACCCGCGAGTACTGACGATCTCGACCCACGAATCGGGCCATACGCTCTACCCCTGGTGCGGGTTTGAAAACGAGATCGGCGCCGGACTGGGCCGCGGGTTCAACGTCAACCTGCCACTGCCCGCGGGCACGGACGACGGCATGTTCGTCCACGCCTTCAACACCGTGGTCTACCCGCTGGTCGAGCGCTTCGACCCGGACGTGCTCGTAATCGAGATCGGCATGGACGTGCTGAACAACGATCCGCTGACCCACCTGCGGATGACCAACAACTCAGTGGCCGACATGCTGGCCCGCATTCGCAAGCTGCAAAAGCCGGTCCTGCTGTTCGGCGGCGGCGGATACGATCCGCTCAAGACCGCGCGCGGCTGGGCCCTGGCGTTTTTAGTGATGTGCGACGCCGAGCCGGTGGACGATTACGCCGGACTGGTCGGCGGTGTGTTCCTCGGATCGGGCGAACGCTCGGGCGGCCTGCGCGAGATGCGCGTATATACCTCCGGAGCGGAAAAGGAGCGCGCCGTGGCCGAGCTGGAACGCACGATCGAGTTCCACCTGGAAAAAACCTTCCCCATGAACGGCATCGGCTAGGTGGCTTTGAGCCACAGCAAAACTCGCGCAGAACTTTGGTAGTAATGCCACGATCCACCCCGCGCCCAGCACTTTATGAGGTGCCCGCATGGCTTGTGTAGTTCGCCGGTCCTAATACAACGGGCCACTCCGCGACGGGCAGTTTTGAGCCACAGCAAAACTCGCGCAGAACTTTGGTAGTAATGCCACGATCCACCCCGCGCCCAGCACTTTATGAGGTGCCCGCATGGCTCGCGTAGTTCGCCGGTCCTAATCCAACGGCCCGCCCGGCGCCGGGTGGCTTTGAGGTGCCGGGCAAATTTTCGATCTTTACTTGATCTCCCCCCGATCCTGCTATCGGGCGGAGCGTTTGCGGCGAGAGAGGATTATTGCCGCGAGTAAGGCGAATGCGCCGGTAGTTGCTGCTGCGGCTGCAACCAAACGGCCGCTGGAGCGTGATTCCCGCGCCCCTCCTCGCTCCAGGCTGCGGGCGAGCTGCTCGTCGAGCAGCATATCGATTTGCTCCAAGCCGAGCAGGGTCTGATCGTCCACCAGCACCGCCGGGGCTGCGGCCTGGCCATCGCTGTGCGAGCGCAGCAGCGCCAAGTTGTCCGGATCGTCCAGGGAGCGGAACGTTGCCACCAGCGTGGCGTCCAACCGTTGGGCGATTTGCGGCAGCCTGCTTTGCAGCTCTTGGCAATCATCGCAGCCCGGCTCGAAAAACACGGTCAGTGCCGCGGAGCGCGCGCCGCTGCCGAATGTCTCGACGTAGTTCGACGCGCCGGGCTCCTGCGCTCGTTGCGCGGTCCCCTGAATCTGGACCTCGTAGAACGGATCGCCGTCCGCGTCCATGGCGCTCACCCGCGCACCGGCGCGGTCGATCTGCAACGCCAGGAAATGGTGCATTGCGCCGTGAAACAGGAACAGGCCCTCGGCCGGATTCTCGGTGACCAACTGCGCTCCGCCGCCGCCGTTGGTGAAGTAGTGCACTCCCTCGCGCAGGGCGTGGGAGAAGTAGTGCGCGCCGCTGAACACCGCGTCTACGCCGAAGCTTTGAAACAGCGGCATGTAGACCTCGCGCATCGCCCGCGGGCTACGCCCCTCCAGGTCGAACGCCGGCTGGTGCATCACCACGAACAAATAGCGCGCGCCCGCGGCACGCGCGGCCGCCAGGTCCGCGCGCAAACAGGTCGCCTGCGCACCATCGGCCGCAGTCTGATCCGAGTCTTGCGAGCGCGACTGCCAGAGGTTGAGCACTGCGAAGTGTGCGGGCCCGCGGTCGAACGAATACCAGCCGTTCGTGTTAAGCAGCCCGAAGAGTCGACGGATCATCACGCCGGGTTGGTCCGAGCGGCCGATGGACGGATAGAGCGGCGCGTCGGCCAGCACCTGTGACTCGATCTGGAAAAAGTTGGCCCACAGCGCCGGGTCGTTGCCGCGCTCGACAAAGTCGCCGGTATGTACGATCGCGTCGGGCAGCACCGAGCGGCTGATGGCTTGCGCCACGCGGCGATGGTCAAGATCGAAGCTGTTGTCGCCCGAACGCGTGTCTCCGAAAATCACCAGGCTCAGCTGCTCCGTGCTGTCGGCCACGAACGAGCCGCTCGTTTCCTGCGGCTTGCCCTCGAGTAGCAGCTCGTAGCGATAGGTCAGGTCCGGCTCGAGACCGCTGAAGTCGGCGCAGGCCGGGTCGTGTCCATCCAGGGCCACAATCGATTGCTCGCCTTGCGGCGAAGTGAGGCGCGCCTCGAAGCGGTCTTCCTGGTCGCAGGATACGCAGACCCGTACTCGATCGGGCGCCAACGATTGCAAATAAGGGCCGAACTTGACCGCGGCGAAAACGTCGGTCGCGCACAGCAGCGCGGCCAGCGCCAGCGCGAGTCCGACGCGCCGCATCATTTGACCGCAACCAGCCGCAACAGCAGCTCGTCCAGCGCCGCGGCGTCCTGGTCGTCGAATCCGACGAAGCGTGCGGCTATCTTACGGTCGGGCCGGATCACCAATGTCGTGGGCAGCGACTGCACCCCGTAGATGCGTTTGATGCGCCCGCTCTCGTCCAGCAGCATCGGGTAGGGAATCTTCAGCTCGGCCACCAGCGAGCGCACGCTGTCGATCGCCTGAGCGTCGACCACCACGCACAGCACGTTGACGCGGCCCGCGTGGCGCTTTTCCAGCTCGATCATCAGCGGGATCTCGCGTCTGCACGGCGCGCACCAGGTGGCGAAAAACGTCAGCACCAGCGGCCGGTCCAGCTCGTCGTTTAGATAATGGGTGCGGCCCAATACGTCCTGGGCGCGGAAGTCCGGGGCCACGCCGCCGGCCTGCACCGGACCGCCGGCCTCGCCGCAGCCGCAAAGCAGCAGCGCGCACAGAACCAGCGCGGTGCACAGCCGAATCAAGGTTACAACCCAAACAGGTAGAGGAAATGAAACCAATACATCACCAGAAACGCCGCGGCCAACGAGCAGCTCAGCGTGTGTAGCAACAGCAGCCAGCCCGGCCTGTTGTGCAGACGCGTGCCCAATGCGCGGCTCCACAGCAGCACCAGGGTCATCGCTCCGGCCAAAGCGCAGATCACGGGCAGCAGCTCGCGCGTGTTCTCGTAGGTCAGGCTGAAGTAGCCGCCGATCAGCGAGGCGAACAGCGCCGCGACCACCGCGCTGTATGCCAGGTCGTCCGCGTTGGGACGGGCGCGCAGCCAGGCAGTGATCAGCACCCAGATCGCCAGCAGCGCCCAGCAGGTCAAGTGGATCGCCTCGCGGCGGATATTACGGTGCGACTTGTTCAGCTTCTCCTCGATCGAAATTTGGAAGCTTGGCGGCGCGATGCTCAGCGCCTGCTCGTAGGCCGCGATCGCGCTGCGGTAGCGATTGTGCTTGTAGTGCACGTCGCCCACGGCGATGGCGGCCAGCGGCGCGTTGGGGCTTTGGGGAAAACGCTGGATCAGCAGCGCGTAATATTCGCGGGCCCGTTTTTCATCTTGCTGTTCGAGCAGATGCGCCAGCCACAGCAGCGCCTCGGGGACTATCGTGCTTTGGGGATAGCGATCGATCAGCAGCTCGACCTGTTCGGCGGCGGGCAGTGGATCGTCGGCCACCAGCGAGGCCTTGGCTCCCTCGAACAGCCGCAGGGGTTCGAAGTTATCGTCGGCATGGCCCAGTAAATAATTGAGTCGATATTCGGCCAACGGCGCGCGCCGGCCCTCGGGGTAGCGCTGTAAAAAACTGCGAAAGGCTTGCAGCGCCTCGTCGTAACGGTGCAGCTTTTCGTCGAGGATCAGCGCGATCTGGTACAACGCGTCCTCGATCTCGTGGCGTTCCCGGTTCTGGGACACGAAGTCGCGATACCACGCCAGGCTCTCCTCGTAGCGGCCGCTCTCGAGCAGCCGGTCGCAGTACAGGCACGATTTACGCGTCTCGGGCGGAGCCTGAACGATCACCTTGCGCACGCGGTCGCCGTCTACAAGCTCGATCGCCGCCAGCTCGAACGCGTCGACTTCGAGCCGTCCGGCGCCGTTCCAATTTAAGCGTCGCCCCTGATACAGCGCGCCTTGGGCCGAGACCAGCACGTCCTGGGCCAGCTCTGGCGGCGCGGCTTGGGGCAGTTGGGGCAGCACTACGATCCGGCGCTCGGCTCCCTCGATCGGCAACGCGTTTACAGCCCGCTGGATATCCGGCGCCAGCACCAAACCCCAGCGGCCGTAGCGCATGCCCAGCGCCTCTTGCAAGGGCAGCTCGAGGGTCAGGATCGAGTGCCGCTCTTGGGCAACCTCAGCGTCGCAGGCTTGGAGCAGCACCACGATGTCCGGCTGCTCCTGGCCCGCGTCGCGGCCGTCGCACTCGGGCGATTGCGAGTCGAGCAGTAGCAGGTCGAACGCACCGTCGCGCGAGGGCGCGGTGCGCAGCGAGCCGCTGAATCCGCAAGGCTCGATGCGGTAGCAATAGCGGGTCGAGGGACGCAGGCCGGTGAGCTTCAACCGGTGCTCGCCCGATGATTGCTCCTGGATTATCTCGCGGTCGAAAAGTTCGCCCTCGCCGAACGCCACGCGGCAGCGTAGCGGCCGGTCGGTGCTCCAGCTCAGCGTGGCCGAGAACGGGCCGACCTGCTCCAGCAGCGGGCCCTCGACGATCTTGCCCCGGTCGCAGGCCGAGGCCGCGAACAGCAGCAGCGCGATCAGCAGCAGCGAGCAGCGTCTCAACAACGTGCCGTGTCCTCTCAGCCGGCGGGCAGCCTGGTCGCCACGTCGGCCAGCTCGGGCTTGAAGTCGTTGAGCAGCAGTTCGCGCACCAGCTCGCAGTTCACATCGGCGGGTTGTTTGGCCAGCTCCGCGCCCGCGTTCTTGGCGCTCGGGGCATTGCGGCGCTGATGCTCGGCTTGGATGTAACGGTAGTAGGTGCAAGCCTCGGCCAGCTTCTCCTCGGCAATGTTCGCGTCCTGGCCGCGCGCTTGCGACAATCCGTCGAGCTCGTAGAGCACCGAGAGCGTATAGATCTTGGCAATGAACGCTTGCATCTGCTGCCGGGCGCTGTCCAGCGCTTGCGGATCCTCACCCTGTTCCGCAATCTCGACCGCCTTCCAGGCGGCGTCGAACACAGCAGGCAGCAGGTTGTCCTCTCCGAGCCATACGCTGCGGCGTACGGCCGCGCTACGGATCGAGGGTCCGGACCCGCGCAACAGATGCAGGGCGTCCCCGTTTTCAGCGCCGATGGCCAGCTGGTTGAGGTTGTTGACGAACGTCAGCAGGAACGCGTAGCCGATCAGCTTCTCCGCGGTCTGCACGTTGCCGTGGGCGTGTTCGCCGTTGGCGCCTTTTTGCAGAGCCTGTCTGATCTCAAGCTCGATCTGTGTGCTGCCGTAACTATCGGCCCGCGTCACGTAGGCCGCTAATTCGGTCTGGTAGAGACTGGTCAGCGCGGCGAAATCGATCGGGTCCTCGCGACGGATGCGGGTGAACTCGGCGTAGGCGTTCGAGGCGTTGTCATAGGACGATTGCGACTGAGTCGATTTCTCGCCGGAATAATGTTCGGCAACGACCTGGCCGTCGGCAACCGGTTGTGTGGCCGGAGCCGGGGCCTGCTGTCCGCCGCAGCCGATTGGCGCGGCGATCAGGACCAACGCCAGAATTGCGGATAAGGTAAAACTCGTCTTTTGCAACATCGGATTAAACTCCCCCAAAATTGTTGTCCATAGCCTGAAAGATTCATCCGCATTCGTCAACGCGCCGCTCTCAGGATTATCCCGCGAGCCTTTACCAATCTTGTTAAACAAACAGTATTCCCCTCCAACCTCTCCGGTTGTGACGTGGGTCGGGGCATTACGGCGCGCGTTTTATGCGGTATCGAGTTTGAGAAATTTGCGCAGCTCAGTGCGCAGCCAGCGCTGCTCGTCGCGATTGGTGTTGGATGCGATGCGCTGCCGGGTGCCGTTGAACGCCAGGAACAGTCCGCGGGTAACGCTGTTGGTGTTGTTGTTGCGCGAGACGATTTTGAAAATAACGTCCTTGATTTTATCTACGGGGATCACGCGTCGGCGCTTGAATCCGAACAGGTGCAGCACCCGCTGAAATTCGCCGTGGTCGGCGATCAGCTCCTCGCGGCCGAACACCTTCCAGCAGACCGAGATCAGCAGCCCGGCTCCCACCGCGTCGTGAATCAGGCCGAAGGCGACCATCGCCCACTGGCCCTGGGAAATACCGATGGCGTTCCAGATCACCATGAATCCGCACCAGAACGCAGTGAAGACCCCCATGAACCCGGCGCCCAGGCTCAGGCCCCGGCGCGGGATTTTCACTTGCAGCGAGTAGCCCGGAACGTTGCGCAGCTCAATCTTTGTATCGGTCGGACGCTGCGCCGGCTCGTTGAGATCCGGCGGCGCGATCTCGAAGAAGCGGTCCATCATCGAGAGCATCTTCAGGCCGCGCCGCACGTCGGCGTCGAGCTCGGGCTGGGCCGCAGGACCCAGTGAGTAGACGCTGTCGCAGAATGGGCAGGTGGCGTATCCGTGCTGGAAGTCCTGCGGCTCGATCTTCAGCGGAGCGCCGCAGCTGTTACAGCTTAACTCCTGCATCGGTGCTACTTATTGACTTCCACGTACAGCGGATTGAACGACGAGCCGCTGCCCTCGATGCGCACCGGCTTTTCAATGCTGATCGGCAGCCCGCCGTATCCGCCTTGGACCGTCACTTCCAGCTTGCCGCCTTCGATGTAGATCCGTGAGGTCGAGTCGGCCAGGGCCTCGGGCACCAGCGCCTGGTAGAAGGAGGCTGCCGCGTTGAGCATTAGCCCCACGGCGATCAGCAGCAGTAAAAGTTTCAGCGTACGGTCTTGCATCGGTTCCTCCGCCTGCGATTGTGCGCGGTTATCTCAAAGCAGGATCGTCTCCTCGACGAGCTTGTGCGAGCCGCGCCAGGAGCGCAGCCGCGAGACCGGCTGGCCCTCGACGTAATCGATCTGCACGAAGGTTAGATTGCTGTGGCGTCCCAGTTCGGAGATGTCGAGGCTGATCAGATCCAGCCAGGTCCCGCTGTTGAAGTACTGGCCGACCTCGCCGAAGTTAACGTAGTCGGCCTTGTGACTGTGTCCCATCACCACCGTATGGTAGTTGGTGTTGATCAAAATCTTCTCGGCCTCGGCCGCGAGGTTGGTGTGGGTCAGCGCCTCGTTGTAGCGGTTGATGCCGATCTTGAACTCGCGGCGGCGCAGCGGGTCGTGGCTGAAGCGGTTGCGCAGGTAGAAGGCCACCAGCCGGGCGTTGGCCTCGAAGAAAAAGCGCACGTCGTTGTAGAACGCCCAGCGCAAGTAAGCGCGGAACGGCTTGACCTTGTCGATGTAAGGCCGTTTGAGTTTGAGCTCGCTGATCAGCTCGAGAATGAAATAATTGCCCCAGCTCAGCCGCAGCACCTCGTGCCCCTCGTGGTCGAGGATCCAGAAGCTGTAGGGGTTGGAGTGGTTGATGAACTCGTAAGCGTGGCCGTGGGTGACGTACACGCCGTCGAAGTTGTAGGCGTCGACAAAGAAGCGGATGTAGGGGTTGATCCGCTCCTTGAGCAGCTTCTGCACCTTGGGCCAGAGCAGCGCCTGGTCGTGGTTGCCCGGGATGATCACGATCCGCCCGCCGGGACTGGCGGCGAAGCGCTGCAACGCGTCGAACACCTCGGGGTGGCCCGCGATGATCGTCTGCACCTTCTCCAGCGACATCTCCTCGGTGATCCGCACCGGGTGCGAGCCGCGATAGGGCACCAACAGCTCGTTGAGAAAGTCGCCGTTGAACACCAGCTCGACCTCGCGCTCGGCGTACTGGTTGGATCGGAAAAAGTCGAGGAACTCGATGAACTGCTCGTCGCGAAAGAAATCCTCGAGCCGGTTGCGACGACCGTCCGGACCCTTGGGCCCGGCGGCGAGGTGGAAGTCGCTGACGATCAACTTGTGCTTGTTCATTCCCATCTTTGGACCTACCACGATCCTTTGAACTCGATCAGGCCGGTCAAGTCAATGATGAAACGCGTGACCAGCTCGCGCGGATTGGACTTGTCCTCGATCAGCAGGGTGAAATTCCAGCAGCGTTGCAGCGAGTGGAACTCCACGCCGTAGATGTTCTCGATGAACTGATCGTCGAGGAAGTTGTATTTGGTGGCGTAGGTCAGCGAGAACGATTCGGCGAGGTTGAGCCGGGTGTTGCCGCCCAGCGATTCGATCGAGGCCTTGCCGTCGGGACCGCGGCGGTAGCGGTATTCGAGCACCGCGCCCGAGCGCCCCACGGTCTCGAATCCGCCGAGCACGTTGTAGCGCGTCAGCCATTGGTCGTACACGCCGTAGTTCAGGTCCTGCAGAATGTAGATCTTGTTTAAGAAGCGACCCAGCGAGAACTTGACCTCGAGCTGGCTCATCACGTCCGATAACGGGCGGCGCTCGTCGGGCTCCTGGTCCTCGACGGTCTCGAGTAGTTCGCGCCGGGTCTCCTCGATATCGTATTCCTGCCATACCCGGAGCTGGATCAGCCGCAGGCTGGCGAAGGTCTTGCGCTTACTTAGATAGAGCCTGGCCCACAGCCGGTTGGTCACGCCGTAGATTATCGCGTTGCGTTTGCTCAGTCGGTCGCTGCCGTCGAACACCGGCAGCTCGTCCTGGTCTGCGGGCTCGGGCTGAAATTCGTAGGCCAGCAGCGGCTCGATCGAATGCTTGAGCGCGGGCATCACCTGCAGGTCCATATCGTAGACCCGCTCCAGAGTGGTGGTTAGGTCGGTGCGCGTGCGCCACAGCTCGCGGGTCAGCCACAGCTCCTCGCGCTCGGGCACGTGGTAGAGCGTCTCGCGCCAGGCGATGGTCGGCACGAACTGGAACCAGTTGCGGTAGTGCAGCGGCAGCAGCATCTCGGGCACAGCCTCGATGCGCCGTCCGCCGCTGAGAAAAAGTTTCTTTTGCGGGTCGAGCAGCTTTTCCTCGTCGCTGATCTTATTGCGGTAGAAGTTGGTCGCCACGGTGCCCGCGCGTAAGAGCATCGGCAGCTTCCAGATCGGGCGGTTGATCGCGCTGAAGCTCACCTGCGGCAGGCGCTGCCAGGTCGAGGAATCGTCGGCGCGCGTCAGGTCGTTGTAGTGCTGGAAATCGGTGTTAAGGCTGAACCGGTCCCAACGCTTGTCGACGATCATGTTGCTGCGCAGGTAGCGGTCGTAGCGCAGCCCGCTGAAGTCGCGGCTGAAGTCGCCGATGTATTGATCGTCCGAGACCTCGAGCAACTTGCTGCGCACGTTGAAGGTGCGGGTGATGCGCTGGGTCTGCTCGCCGCGCATGGCCCAGCGTCGCGCGCCGTACTCGCGGTCGTCGATGAAGTCGAGGTTGACCTGCCCCTTGCCGCCTTCACTCAGCGCCCAGCGGTACTCGATCCCGGGCTTGAACCCGCGACGCTCGAGGTACTCGCTGTAGAACGTGGCGTCGGCCCGCTGGCTGATCGCCCAGAAGAACGGCAGCTCGAGGAAGTATCCGCTGCGGTCCGAGAAACCCAAGTACGGCGGCAGGAACCCGCTTTGGCGCGTGACTTTGACCGGCACCACGGCGTAGGGCGTCCAGAACAGCGGCAGGTCCAAATAGCTGAAGCGCGCGTCATGGATCCGGGCGTAGCCGTCGATGGTCACGTCGAGGTCTTTGCCCTCGATCTTCCAGTCGAGAAGTTCGTCGTCCTCCTCGCACTGGCAGGTGGTGTAGCTGCCGTTGTGGATCAGGTAGCGGTCCGGCCCGATCTTCTCGATCTGTTCGCCCTCGATGAAGTAGGTCGCCTGCTCCTTGCGGATGATAAAGCGGCCCGAGAACAGATAGCCGGTCTCGCGCTCGAAGTTCAGGGCCACGCGTTCGGCTGTGATCTCGCCCTCGGGGTCGATCAGCCGCACGTCGCCCACGGCCACGGCCTCGCTGTTGCACATATCGAGGCTGACCATCTTGGCCATCAGGATTTGCTCGCCGTAGATCAGCACCACGTTGCCAAACGCCTTGTACAGCTCGTTTTCCGAATCGACGGTGATCATCTCGGCCGAGACCACGACCTTCTGTTCCTCGCGTCCGCGCGCCACGAGCTGCTCGAACCCCGGCGTTTCCCCGGACTGCTCCTGGTCGACCTGTTCCTGGTCTGGCTGCTCCTGGTCCGATTCGTCCTGAGCAGCCGCAGCCCCGGCGAGCAGGCAGGCGATCAGCAGCCCGAGCAGCAGGGCGCGGCAAAGTCTCATCGCGCTCCCTGCTCGTCCTGGATAATCTGGCGCGCCTCGCCCACCACGAACAGCGAGCCGCAGACCAGCAGCTCGTCGCCCTCGCGCAGCTGGGCGCGGGACGCGGCCAGGCCCGCCGGTACGTCGTCGCAAATCTCGATCGATTCGATGTACGGTCCGGCCACCGCGGCCAGGCGCCGGGGGTCCACGGCCTGGGGCCGTTGCGAGCGGGTGAGGAACGCGCGGTCAACATGCGGGCCGAGCAGTTCGAAGAACCCGGCCAGGTCTTTATCCTCGCCCATGCCGATCAGCATCAGCCGTTTGCCGCGCGGCGGCGATTCGGCCAGAGCCGCGGCCAGGGCCTGCGCGGCCTCGGTGTTGTGCGCGCCGTCGAGTACGATTTGCCCTTGTTCGCCCATCCGTTCGAGTCTGCCGGGCCAGCGCACCTGGGACAGCCCGCGGCGGATGTCGTTTTCGTTGACGGAGAACTGGGTCTGGATCAGCTCCAGCGCAGCGATCGCCAGTGCGGCGTTGGCCAGCTGATGCTCACCGGCGAGGCTGATGCGCAGGTCGCGCAGGTCGAGGCTCAGGCCGTCGTAGTTCATCCGCGATTTGGACAGCCGGGTGTAGGAGAAGTCGTGCCCCAGCCGCATCAGCGGAGCCCCGCGCTCGGCCGCGATCGACTCGATAACCTCCAGCGCCTCGGGATGCGAGACCGCGGTGAGTACGGGCACGCCGGGCTTGATGATCCCGGCCTTTTCCGCGGCGATCTGCGCCAGACTCGAGCCCAGCCACTGCTCGTGCTCGATCGCCACCGAGGTGATCAGCGTCACCTGCGGCTGCACCAGGTTGGTGGCGTCCAGGCGGCCGCCCAGGCCGACCTCCCAGACCGCGATCTGTGCCGAGCGTCGGCTGAAGTACAGCGCGGCCATGGCCGTTACCAGCTCGAAAAAGGTCATCGGCCGCTGTTGCGCCGAGGGTTGCTCGGCCAGCACGCGCTCCATTGCGGACCAGCATTCGTCGAACAGTCCGCCGACCTCTCCGTCGTCGATTTGGTCGCCGTTTTGCCAGATTCGTTCGTTGAAGCGCTGTAGATGCGGCGAGGTGTACAGCCCGCAATCGTAGCCCGCGCAGTGCAGCACCTGGGCGATGGTGCGGGCCACGGAGCCCTTGCCGTTGGTGCCGCCGATGTGCACCGCCGGGCAGCTCAGTTGCGGATCGCCCAGCTCGCGCAGCAGCCTGCCGACGTTGTCCAGCCCCAGCTTGATCCCGAAGCGTTCCAGCGAGTACAGGCGTTCCAGGGCGGCCTGATAGCTCGAGCTCATCGCTCTCCCTCAATCGTTGATCGATCGATTGCGCTCCATCGAGAACAACGCCGCACCGTAGGCCCCGGCGAGTTGGGCGTGGGGCGCGGGCGTGACCTCGTGCCCGAGCTTCTCGCTCAGGGCCAGCACTACGCCCGCATTGCGCGCCACTCCGCCGGTCATCACCACCGCGGGCGTCACGCCGATCCGTGCGGCCATCGCGGCCACGCGGTCGGCCACCGAACGGCAGATCCCGGCCAGGATATCAGGTGTGGGATGGCCGTTGGCGATCAGGCCCACGACCTCGCTCTCGGCGAATACCGTACACATCGAACTCACCGCGATCCGGCTGCGGGCCTCCAGGGCCAGCGGGCCGACCTGATCCAGGTCGACTTCCAGGGTGCGCGCCATTACTTCCAGGAATCGGCCGGTGCCCGCGGCGCACTTGTCGTTCATCACGAAGTCGCCGACCTTGCCAAGCTCGTCGATGCGGATCGCTTTGGAGTCCTGGCCGCCGATGTCGATCACGGTTCGTGCGCCGGAAACCAGTCGCGCCGCGCCCTTGGCGTGGCAGGTGATCTCGGTGATCGACTTGGCCTCGAACGGCAACCGGTTGCGGCCGTAGCCCGTGCTCACCAACAGCGACAGGTCGCCCTGCTCGATCTTTGCCGCGGCACAAACGGCGGTCAACGTGCCCTGAGCCGCCTTGGAAGCGTTGGGCGCGGTGGGGCGCAGATCCCAGGCCACGATCCGACCCTCGGGGTCGATCAGCGTACACTTGGTGGTCAGGGACCCGATGTCGATTCCTGCGTAAAGTTCAGTCATTGTGGCAATCTCGTGTGTTGATCGAGGATAGAGCATAGACGTTTTACATGCAGGGCTCAAGCAGCCGGCGAGCGGCGCGCTGCGTCCGTCCCACGTTGGACCGTCGATACGAGAAACGTCATTTTTGTAGGCTTCCGATGTTATCTGGGAGCTAATTTTCTGTTAGCATCCTCTACCATGTTGCACGCAATGACGAGGCAAACGATGAAGATACGAACTCTGACCCTGGTGGCGATAGGCTGCGCCGCGGTGCTGCTTACTAGTGGGATCGCCAACGCGCAGTTCTCCAAAGGCCCGTTCCTGGTCAACGTCTGGGATCGCGGCGTGACCGTCAAGTGGGAGGACAACGCGGGTTCGGGCTCGGTGGAGTACGGCCTGACCCAGCAATTGGGCAGCGTCCTGCCCAGCGAGGTCCAAAGCGGCGTGCACAGCGTGGACCTGCGCTGCCTGGAGCCCAACAGCCTATATTACTATCGTGCGCTTTCCGGCGAGAACTCCTCGCCGATCTATACCTTCTATACCGGGGTCGGCGTTGAGGAGCCGTTCATGTTCGTGGCCTTCGGCGACAACCGCACCAACGCCGACGACCATCAGGCGGTTGTCGACGCCATCGCGCTGCAATCGCCGGACTTCCTGATCAACACCGGCGATTACGTGGAGATCGGATTTTCGGCCGGCGATTGGCGCTCGTGGTTCGACGTGGAGCAGGCGCTGATCGCCCAGACCGCCATGGCCGGCGTAATGGGCAATCACGAGCTGTGGGGCGGCAGGCCGTACTTCGACAAGTACTTCAGCCATCCGGCCTCGACCCCCGAACCTTCGATGTACGCCTTTCACTACGGCAACACCCAGTTCATCGCCATCGACGTCACGCGCCCCTACACCGCGGGCTCGGCGCAGTACCAGTTCATCGAGCAGACCCTGGCCCAGGCCGTGGACAATCCGCAGTGCAAACACATCATGCCTTTCCTGCACATCTCGCCGTATTCAGCGTCCAACCACGGCGATGATTGGGACTCCCTGTCAATTCGGGAGCACCTGACCCCGCTGTTCGAGGCCTACGACGTGGACATGGTTTTCGCCGGTCACGATCACAACTATGAGCACGGCCTGGTAAACGACGTGAACTACATTGTCACCGGCGGCGGCGGCGCGCCGCTGTACGGCAACGGCAGCGACTACTGGACCGTGGTCAGCGAGAAGACTCTGAACTACGTTAAGGTCGAAATCGACGGCGCGGCGGTCAACTACACGGCCTTCCGTCCCGATGGCACGCTGATCGAGCAGTTCAGCTACGAGCACGACGCGGGCGGCGCCGGAGTGCCGGGCATGGAATGGCCCGAGCCCTGCGATGACGATGATGACGACGACGACGACGACATCGATGACGATGATGATGACGACGACGACGACGATTCAGCGGGCGACGACGATGACGACGACGACGACAGCGGTTGTTGTGGGTAAAAGGTAAAGCGGCACCTTTGAGGTGCAGCAAAACTCGCGTAGTACGCTGGTCGTAATGCTACGACCCACCCCGCGCCGAAAGATTGGGAAGGGGTAGGTAAAGATCGAGTAATCGATCTTTGTGTGTAGGCTCGCCGGAAGTATTGGTTCGAGATTAACTAAAACGATTCACCATGCAACCCTTGGCATTCCCTTCGACCCTCGAGTCTTAGACGCGACAAATGGTTTTAAAGAGCCTGGTGCCGCTTATTGACGCTACGGATAG
>JAVCCG010000003.1 GCA_030765605.1 Candidatus Alcyoniella australis | reverse complement strand
TGTTCCCAGTCGCGGGCCAGCAGCTGGACCAGGGCGAAGTTCGCCGCGCCCGCGTTCTCGTGCTCGATGGGCTTGGTTTGCAGACCGGCCTGCTCAACTAAAAAGTCGATGAACGACTGGGTGCCGGCGATCAGCAGCATCTGCTTGCCCGCCTCGTCCTCGTAGGCCAGCAGCAGGCATTGGCTGCCGTTCTCGCCCGCGATCGCCTGGGAGCCGATGCCCGCGCCGTTGCGCTCGATCTTCTGCAGCGCATCGCCGTTGCTCAGCGTCAGAGTGATCTGCGGCCCGGTGAAGGCGATCTGAAAACTTTGCTCGCCGATGTATCCGGGCTCGCCGCTACGAAAGACCATCAGTTCGCCGTTCAGCGGTCCGGTCCAGCGGCTCTGGTTTTCCTGGGCCACGGCGCTGTGCGCGGCCATTAGCAGCGATATCGCCAGCAGTACGATAAGGGCGCGTCTCATGCTCACTCCTTTGAACGTAGTCCGATCCAACCGCTCAGCTCGACCTCGAACGTGGCGATCCGCGTCAGCGGATCCACGGCTATCTGGGCCGCCACCTTGCGCTCGCGGGCCAGAGCCTCGAGGTGCTCGATCAACCCGGCCGAGCCGATCAACAGTACTCGTTCAACCCCGTCGGCCCGTAGGTCGACGACCATTGCCTGGCCGCCGTCCGCTCCGTCGATCACCGCCGCGTCGAGCAGCTCGCCGCGATGCTTGATCGTCGATTCGCTCAAACCGTTGCGCAGCCCGATGGTAAACGAGCCGTCGCGTTGAGTCAGGCTCACCTGTTGGCGGCCGACGTAGTCCTCGTGCCCCGGCGCATAAATTTTTACCAGCGCGTTCTCGGGCCAGCCCGAGGTTCCGGTCTGGGCCGCCGGGATCATCGGCAGAGCCACAATCAACAGCAGCGCGGCCGCGACGCGTCGAAATATCACGGGGCCTGTTCCGGGTCAAGCTGTTCGGCGCGCCAGTGCTTGAGTTGCATGCTGTGACGCAAATAGCGCTCCAGCGCCTTGCGTAGCGGATCGTCGGGCTCCAGCCCCGAGTCGGCTAAAAGGCTTTGGAGCTGCTCGCGATCGATCGGCAGCCCCTCGAGCTGCGGCGGTGGCGGAAAATGGCGCCGAGGCAGTTCGTACTCCTCGGGCCGTCCCATCGGCTCGATGCGGATCTCCTCCACATGCTCCGGCGCAACCACGCGGTTGATCTTGTCCAGGATCTGAGAGCGCATCAGGTACAGCTGGTGCTGCCAGACCGAACCGCCGTGCACGGCCACTACCAGCTTGTCGCCCTTGTAGCCCGCAGGGCGGCAGCGCCTCGCCAGGCCCGGCCCGACGATCGACTCCCAATCGGCCAGCACGCCGTAGCGCTTGAGTCCCTTGCCCAGGCCCAGGGCCTCCAGCGCCTCGATCACCAGCTTGCCGGCGGGGTCGGTCCGTCTGTTGTGCGGCGTGTAATCGCGCATTGCTCTCCAAGGGCAAAAGCTGCACCGGGCTACCGGCCTAGTGTATGCTTTGCCCATGAAGAAGATAGCTGTTTTAGGAGCCACGGGCTACACCGGAGAACTGGTGGTCAAGCAGGCTGCGGCCCAGGGTCTGGCGCTGATTATCGGCGGCCGCGACCAAGGGCGGCTGGAGGAACTCAACGCCGAGTGCAACGGGCTGCACGAGGTGCGCACGGCTGATGTGGGCGATCCACAAAGCATCGATGCGCTGATTGCGGATGCCGCGGTGTTGATCGACACGGCCGGTCCGTTCATCGATCTGGGGCCGCCGGTGATCCAGCGCTGCATCGAATCCGGCGTGCACTTCCTGGATACCACCGGCGAGCAGCGCTACATGCTCGAGGTCTTCCAGCGTTTTTTTGACGAGGCCACGCAGCGCAAGGTGAGCGTGATCCCCTCGATGGCCTTCGAGTATTCGCTGGGCGATTGCGCCGCGGCCCTGGCCGCGCAGCGGCTGCCCGATGTGGACGAGATCGACATGTTCTATTACGTGCCGGGCTTCTCCACCAGCCGCGGCACCAAGCTCTCGGCGCTCAAAGTTTTTGGCGGCGAGACCTTCTGCTTTCTCGACGGCGAGCTTACGCCCCAGGTTCCGGGCGCGGCCGAGCAGCGCGTGGCGTTCCTCGACCAGGAGGGGCTGCACAGCGCCCTGAGCTTCCCCGGCGGCGAGCCGGTGCTGCTGCCGCGCCACATCGCCCTGCGCGACGTGCGCAACTGGATGGTGATGAAACCCAAGGCGGCCCGGTTGTTCCAGCCCGCGGATGAAAGCTCGGGCCGCACGCCGATGCTGGCGATGATCGAGCGCTCGCTTAAATCGAATAAGCGCGGCCCCACGCTCAGCGAGCGGCAGGCGGCACGCTTCAAGGTGCTGGTGCGCGGCACATCGCCCAGCGGCACGGTGGCCTGCCAAGTCTGGGGATCAGACGTCTACCTGCTGACCGCGCAGATCATTCTCTACGGTGCGAAACGGTTGCTGGCCGAGGATCTGCCGCGCGGCGCGCTGACCCCGTCCCAGGCCTTCGGCGCAGGGCGGATGCTCGATGACCTGCGGCCCTACGGCGTCCAGACCGTGTGCGAGGGGCCGTGATCCGCGGCGCGTGAGGCGAGGGCAGCGCCAAGCTCGATCTTGATCCCGCCGACGTTGGAGCAGACAAGTAGCGCGTCGTCCAGCTCGTCGTAGGCGATCCAGCGCACGCGGCCGCCGGTTTGCAGCACCTTGAGCACACGCATTTGCGCGGTGTCGATCAGCCACAGCCTGCCGTCGAGAAATCCCGAGACCGCCAGCAGCCCGCGCCCCGGGTCCAGCCACATGCAGCGCGTGCCCAGGCCCAGGTCGATGCTGCGGCGCTCGCCGGTGTTGCGGTCGATGCGCGTCAAATCCGGGCTCAAGGGGTCGATCACATAGGCATAGCGCTCGTCCAGGCGCATGCTGCCCTGGATCCCCTGGGCCTTGAGTTCGAGGGAGCCGCCGCGTGGATCGTATTGGTACAGCCCGTGCTTGGCCGGATTGAGGCTCAGCACGCTGATCCAGGCCAGCTCGCCGTAGTGCTCGAAGTTGTACCAACGACCTGGGATCGCCGGGTAGCTGGGCTTGTCGCGGCCCAGCTCCAGGTCGCCGAAGTAGGGGCGCAGCCAGTCGTAGCCGAACAGCAGGTGCCCGGCGACCGGGCCGATCAGGTCGCTGACGTGCCCCGAGCGCGAGTCGCAAAGCCGCCGGGCCTCAAGACTTTGCAAATCCAGCTGCGCCGGAGACGAGCCCCAACCGGCAAAGGCCGTGCGCCCATCAACGATCCGCAGCTGATCCGAGAGGTGCAGCGCGGATCGCGCCTGCTTTGCATAGGGCGGTCGCGGGTCGAGGCGATAGAGGTACGGCCCGGGATCAAGGGTGAACGCCAGATAGTCGCCGTCGGGCAGGCGCTCGATAAAGCGCGCGCCGCGTCCCATGCGTCCGGCCAGCTCGCCGCCGTGCTTGTAGGTGTAAAGCGCGCTGACTCCGGGCTGATCGAGCACGCGCTGCGTGTTGGCAGTGTCAACGCCCTGGGCAAACGCCGCCAGCAGCACGCCCAGCGTAATCAACCAGGCGACGCCCATGCTGTGCAGGACGCGTGCGTTTCGCAGCCGCAATGTCCACAGCGGCAGCAGCAGACCAAGCAGCGCGAGCGAGACGAACCACGGCACGTCCAGGGAGTACAGCGCGAAGCACAGCGGGATCAGGCAGCCCAGCAGCAACAGCGCACGCGGAGAGGATTTACCTCGCGCTCGTTCCCTTCGCTGCAGGCCGAGCCACAGGCCGACGCACAGCAGCGCGCCCAGGGCCAATGCCAGACGTTGGCCGGGTCCGATCAAAACGTAAACCGTTGCGCCCAGGGCCAGAGCCAATACCAACAGCGTGCAGTGCAGAGCAATCAACGCCAGGCGCAGGGGCCGCGGCAGGCGGCCCAGCAGGGTCCCCAGCAGCAGGGCAATCGTCAGCAGCAGCGACTGCCAGAGGCCGAGTCGATGCTCGACCAGCAGGTTCAGCGCCAGCGGCGCGCCGTACAGCGGCCCAAGCAGTGCTATCGATTTTGCCAGGTCGCGCTGGAAAGGGCGTTTGCTCACGACTCGTCTAAAAAGTCATCCAAGGGAGACACCGATGCTTCGAGCACTTTATGCGTGCGGCGCAGGGTCGCGGTGCGTTTGCGTCCGGCAGGCCTGCCCAGTAGGTGATCCAGGGCCCACAGGGCCGCGCCGACGATCGGCTCCTGGCGCAGCTTGATCACCTTGGCCGTGGGCCAGCGTCGGGCCAGCTCATCGGTCAGCCCGTTGACCAGCGCCGGATGGCGGCCCTTTTGGTAAACGCTGCCGCCGAGAACAACGGTCACCGCTTCGCCGCGTTTGAAAAGCTGTCGGATGCAGCCCAGGGCGTCGCCCGCCGCGAGTTTGCCGGTGGCGCGCAGCAGCTTGATCGCCGTCTTGTCGCCGCGTCGCGCAGCCTCGAACACCACCTTGGCGTATTGGTGCCAGAACATGGGTTTGAAGTCGTCGGCGAACTCGAACTGCACGATGTCGTCGATCCGGTCCACGCCCAAAGCCTCGGCGAACATCGAGGTCAGCAGCGTCTTGGGACCGCGGCCGTCAAAGCCCTTCCAGGCCTCGGGGATCGCCTGCTTGACGATGTAGTCGGCCGAGCCGTAATCGCCGCAATACCAGCCCATGCCGCCGACCTTGACGTGCTTGCCCTCGCGGTTGAAGCCCATGCAGTTCGAGCCGGTGCCGCCGATCAGGGCCACACCCACACCGTCGTCTGTACCGGCGCGCAGGGCCACGGCCGTGTCGTTGCACAGCATTGATTCCTGCGCCGGGTCGAACTTCGCCATGAGCTCGCGGATTATCTCGAAGTCGATCTCGCGGTCCGCCCCGGCCACGCCGTAACAGGCGCTGACCACCTTGCCCGGACCGGCCATTTGCAGCGCCGAGTCGATGGCGCGCTTAAGCTCGATCCCCGCGCGCACCTTGCCCACCGACTGGTAGTTGGCGCCGTAACCGCGTCCCAGGCCCACGGCCTCGCCTTGTTCGGTGGCCACCAGCGCCACGGTTTTGGTGCCGCCGGCGTCGATCCCGAGCACCAGCGCCCGATCGGCCAATGAACCTTTACCCTGCTGTTGTTTCACCTGTTGCCAGCCCTATTTCTTTTTCTTGTTGGCGTCGATCCAGATCTGCACCGGCGTTTTAAAGCCGCGGGGCGGTTTGAACGGGAACTCGATCTTGCGGCCCTGTGCCGCCGAGAGGTATCCGGCGATCATGATCTCGAGCACCACGCGGCCGTCCTCGCCGGTCTCCACGGGCGTGCCGCCGTTGCGCGCGCAGTCGACGAAGTCGCGCATCTCTCCCGGGTAGCCGTTGTTGAACGCCCACTCCCAGTCCGGGCAGTGCCAGCCGCGCGTTTCCTTGCGCTCCGGCGCGTAGCCTTTTTCCGAGTAGACCTTGAGCCCCATGCCGTCCTGCAAGAGGTTGGCGTGGACCACGCCTTGGGGGCCGTGGACCTCGGCCACGCTGATCATCCCGCCCTGCAATGTCCAGGAGCTCTCGACCAGCGCGGTCTGCCCGGTCTGGAACTCGATGATCATCAGCACGTGGTCGTCCTGCTTGGTGACCTTTTTGTGTACGTAGAGGTCAATCTGGGCGTAGACGCTTTTGACTTTGGGCTTGCCCAGCATCCAGCGGCAGAACTCGATCGAGTGGCAACCCATGTCCATCAGAATCCCGCCGCCGGCCAAGTCCTCCTGCCAGAACCAGGGGCTGTACGGCCCGCCGTGCTTCTCCGCCTGCTTGACGAAGAACGGTTCGCCGATTGCGCCCTTGTCCACCAGATCCTTGGCATGCACGAACTTGGGCGCGTAGCACAGCTCCTCGGCGTAGCCCAAAACTACGCCCGCCTTTTTACAGGCCGCGATCATCTTGTCCGCATCGGCCAGGGTCAGCGCCAGGGGCTTTTCGCAGACCACGTGCTTGCCGGCCTTGGCCGCGGCCAGGGTGTACTGCGCGTGCAGGTAATTGGGCACGCCCAGGGTCACCATCTCGATGTCCGGGCGCTTTATCATCTCGCCGAAGTCGGTGTAGAAATCCGGGATCTTGTGCTGTTTGCAAAAGCGCTTGCCCAGCTTGGCGTCGATGTCGCAGTGGGCGACCACCTCCACGTCTGGAATCGCGGCCAGCGCGCGGTTGTGTACCCCGGAGATGAATCCCGAACCCACCTGAGCTACGCGGAATTTGCCCATTACCCTCTCCTAAAATTAATGGCGGAAATGATGATAGCCAGGAGTGTCCGGCGTTGTCCAGGATCAGGATACCTGATCGGATTACCTGCGCAGCCGTCTGACGAACGGGGCCAGGGCGGGCAGCCCGAGCAGCGCCAGCAGCACGCGGTCGAGGGTCGAGGAGAGCAGCCCCGCGGCCAGCAGCGACTCGCGCGGGCCGAAGGCCGTCAGCAGCGTGATCATTACCCACTCGCGTGCGCCAATGCCCAACAGGGTGATCGGCAGGTTCGATATTACCTGGATCATCGGCAGCACCCACAGCAGCGTGGCCAGCGGCACGTGTACTCCCACCGCGCACAGGAACATGTTCAGCACTCCGACTTGTAGCATCAGGCACAGCACGGTCTGGACCACCAGCAGCGCCCAGAGCCTCAGCGGCAGCCCGGAGAAGCGCGAGAGGTTGGCGCACAGCGCTGCGATCCGGCCCTCGCCGTGGGCCAATCCGTGGACGCGCCGCAGTCCGAAGATCGCCAAAGGCGGCGAGATCACGATCAGCACCAGCAGCAACAGCCGCAGGTTGTATGGATCGAGGCCCGAGAGCGCGATGCCGATCAGGCAGGCGATCATCAGCAGGTAGAGGTTGAGCAGCGGGACAAGCACTGTGGCCGCCACGCCCAGGCTCAGTTCGGCGCCGTAAATCCGCTGGTAAAAGACCGCGCGGTTGAGATCGCCCGCCTTGAGCAGCACCACGCGCAACGGGTAGGAGACCAATTTAATCAGCGAGGATTCGCCGAGCGTCAGCGGGATTTTGAGCGCGTGCGCCAGGGTCTGATGCTGCCAGGCCGAGGCCAGCAGGTTGTTGAGCAGCACCAGGCCCACGCCCGCCAGCACGAAGCGCGGATCAGCCGCGCCGATGGTGTGCAGTAACTGTTGCGGATCGTCGATCGAGCGATACAGCGCATAGAGAATCAGCGCCGTGATCAGCGCGGGAAGCCCCTGCTTGAGCAGGGGCCCGAAAATGCGCTTGGCGCGCATTAGTCTCCGGCGAGGTTGACGATCACGTTTTGCAGAAAGTCGCGGCCCTCCTGGGTCATCTCGGCCGGGCTGTCCTGGAATCCCCACAGCAGGTAGCGGTTTTCCTCCAGCGCCACGGCCACGCGCTCGTTGTCCCGGTCGTTGAGCGCCAGCGCTTTGACGTCCGTGGGCAGGCTGCTGTAGCTGTAGTTCATCTGCGAGTTGTCCGAGTCGTAGAACACGTAGTCCGTGTCGCCGCAGTCGTTAAACTCGTTGGGCACGTTCCAATAATCCAGGCTGCAATTGATGCCGGTCACCGAGTCCTCGTAGTCCCAGAACGTGGCATGGGTATAGTTGAGGTACTTGCCCATATAGCCCAACAGCAGGCCGCCGCCCTCGTGTACACAGATTGTCGGCAGCTCGCTGTCCCCAATGTTGTTCACCGCGTCCTGCCGCGGCCAATAGGTATCGTAGGTGACGATTATCAGCGAGTAGTCCGAGAGGTCTGCGTCAACGACTTCGCTTTGGAGCATCAATTGGTACTCGAAGTTGCCCGCTGATACCGCGGCGCCGCCCCAGTCCATGGCCGTGCTCTGTTGGTTGAAATAGACCACCAGCACCTGTTTGGGCTCGTCGTCGTCATCATCGTCATCGTCGTCGTCGTCGTCATCATCGTCGTCCACGTCGTCGTCGAAATCGCCGCCGCCTCCGCCGTTGACCGTGGCGTTTTCGCCGTCGATACCGCAGCTGATCACCAGCGCGGCGGCGATCACAACAATCAGCCAGATCAGCATGGTGGTCTTGATTTTCATCGCTCCTCCTCAGTCCGTAATTCTAACACGGGACGCGTGGTTGGCTATTTTGGCGTCGGCGATTGATGAGGCTTGGTCGGCCGGTTGCCGCGAGGTTCGCGGCTGCGCCGATGGGGTTTTCGGTTCATTACAGGAGAATTTGCGCGATCCGGGCTAGAGATATGCGGGCAGCTTGATCTGCGCCATTTTGAGCAACTGGTCGCGCTGCTGCTCGATCTGCTCGGCGAGCATGTCGAAGTAGATCGTATCCTGCGGCTCGCCCTGGACGATCAGGTCGCGCCGCATTATTCCCACACGTCTGAATCCCAGCCCTTTGATCAGCCGCAGCGATATGCGGTTGAAGGTTGCGGTGCGGACGAAAACCGAGAGCAGGCCCAGCTCGTCTACGGCGAACAGCAACATCAACGCCGATGCCGCGCGGGCGATTCCCTGACCATGAAAGCTGCTGCGCACCCAATATCCGAGTTCGCCGCGGCGGTGCATACGGCTGACGTTGTGTACGCCCACCGTACCCAGCAGCTTGCGATCCGCGGTGCGGAACACGCCAAAGGCGTACTCCATGCCCAGGCGGCGTTTGATTTGGAATTCGTGGATGTGGGCCAACTCCCGCTCCGGGGTCAGCCCCTCGACCCAGTACATCACCGGCCGCAGGTCTTCCTCGCTCTCGCCGATCGCCTCCATCGCCTGGTCCAGATCCGTGACCCTCAGCGGCCGGAGGTAGATATCAGCGCTTCTGATCAGCATGCTGGGCATGGTTGCCTCCTGTGCCTACTCTCGCTATTACCTTCTTGCTGTTCAGCAGCTATAATCAGCGTTCCGTTCCAGGGTAACGAACCCGGGCTAAAGGTGATTTATGAGACAACCGAGCCGGTTTTGCAAACTAGCGATGGTCTTGGGCCTGCTGCTGCTGCTGTGTCCGGCCTCGGCCCTGGCCGCGGGCCGGATCGTGGGCAAAGTGATCGGCGAGATAACCGATACGCCGCTGGCCGGCGCCCGGATTCGGCTGGTCGAGCTCGGTCGGGTGGCGCGTGCCGGTCCCACCGGCGCCTTCGCTTTCGAGGGCGTGCCCGCCGGCTCCTATACACTCGAGGCCGGGGCTGCGGGTTACAGCACGGCCCAGCGCAAGGTCAACCTCAGCGACGGCGGCGATGCGCGGATCGACTTCGTGCTGCTGCTGGCCACCGAAACCTTGGTCGAGGAAGTGGTGGTCACCGAAAAGCGCGAGGTGATCGACGAGACCCCCCAGACCAGCGCCACGACCTTCACCCGCGAGGCGGTGGAGAAGCAGGCCGGGATGTTCGAGGACGTGGCCAAGGCTGTGCAGGCGCTGCCAGGCGTGGTGCGCAACTCGCAGTTCACCGCCGACATGTACGTGCGCGGCGCGGACAACTGGGAGAACATCATCGTCCTGGACCGGGTGTTCCTGATCAACCCCTACCACTTCGGCGCGGGCCTCTCGGTGATCAACACCGACCTGGTCGATCAGTTCACGTTCTACTCCGGCGGCTTCCCCGCGCAGTACCCGCTGGCCACCGGCTCGATCCTCGACGTGACTTACATCGACGGCAACTCCGAGCAGGTCGAGGGCTCGGTCACCGCCAGCATGCTCTCGGCCTACGGCCACGTAGGCGGTCCGCTGTTCACCGACAAGGTTACCTGGCTGGTCTCGGCACGGCGCTCCTACTACGACTGGCTGATCAACGCGCTGGGCGCCAGCAACATCCCGGTGCCGTACTTCTCGGACTACTACGCCAAGATGACCTTCCAGCCCGGGGCCGATCACGTAATCCGCGCCTGGGCCCTGCGCTCCGAAGACGGCGCCGAGGCCAAGCTCGACGACATGGACGAGGAGAACGCCAGCTCCGTGGACGAGGGCGACGCGCTGTACCAGAACATCCAGCAGATCTTCGGCCTGGACTGGGGCTGGGCGGTGAGCCCCAAGGTTTTGCTCGACAGCGGCCTGGCCTACCAGATACAGAACACCGACGCCTCGATCAGCGGCACCGACCCGATCTGGGTCCAGGCCCAGATCAACGTCTCCACGTTTCGTGAGGATCTGACCTTGGAACTGCATCCGCAGGAGACGCTCAAGCTCGGCGTTGACGGCGCCTGGCTCGAGTTCCAGGTCGACAGCCTGCTCAAGATCGAGGAGTGGGTCTCCGGCGCCAACACCGGCGACGAGGCCGACTTCTTCCGCATTCCCTTTGAGCAATCCAAGCCGTACTTCCTGGTCGGCCCCTACCTGACCAACGAATGGACGATCGTGCCCGACCGGCTGCGCCTTGACGTAGGTATGCGTGCCGACTACTTCGACAACGACGCCAATCCCGCCTGGCACTACAGCCCACGCGCGTCCACGGCGTTGAACATCGCCGAGGGCTCGGTGCTCAAGGCATCGTGGGGCCTGTACCATTCAATGCCGATGAACGTGCTGGCCGTGGACGAGGTCTACGGTAATCCCGACCTGCTCTCGGAAAAGAGCGTGCACTACGTGCTGGGCTACGAGCAGGCGCTTACCGAGAACTCGATGGCCCGCGTCGAGCTGTACTACAAAGATCTGTACGACCTGGTGTTCCAGGACATCGACTGGACCACCATCGACCTGGGCGGCGTTGAGGTGCAGTTCGCCGATCCGACCAAAGATCTGCATTACTACAACTCCGGACGCGGACGCGCTTACGGCATCGAGCTGTTCGTGCAAAAGAAGCTCAGCGGACGCTGGGACGGCTGGCTGGCCTACACCCTGGGCTGGGTCGATCGCATCTCCGGCCTGGACGACGACATCGGCTGGTATCATCCGCTGCAGGACCAGCGCCACACGATCAACGCCGTGGGCAACTACACGCCTTGGCCCGATCGCGGCTGGACCTTCAGCCTCGACTTCAGCGCGGCCTCGGGCAAGCCCTACACGCCGATCGACGACTGGCAAATGGTGGGCGAGGGCACACCGTTTCGCGCCTGGGTTCCGGTCAGCGGCGAGATCAACTCCGCGCGCTTTCCGTGGAAGAGCCAGCTCAACGTGCGGGTGCAAAAAGATTGGAAGATCCGCAAACGCGTGACCATCGGCACGTTCATCGAGATCTACAACGTGTACAACGCGCACAATGTTTACGACTACTTTTATACCGAGCAAAGCGAGCTGGAAAAGCCCACGCGCATGACCTTGTTCGACCTGCCGTTCCTGCCGTTTCTCGGGGTCAAATGCTCGTTTTAACGTTGCGTGACACTATGTATCGCAGCATGGAACGACGATGGATTTTATGATAGATTTCTGCACTCGCCACGCCCGTCCCGGTAGCACGAAGCTGCAATTGTGGGATATCCGATTGGGCTGCGACGCACCCAGCTTGTAGAGCATCATCGCAACGAGGATCAGATGACCAAGACGCGCATGATTATAATCATCCTGGCCGTAATCATGGCCGCGGGCCTGGCCACGGCCCAGGTCGAGATTACGCCGTCGCCCGCGGATGTCGCGGCCGAGGCGATCGACGAGACCCAGACCGAGGCGCAGACCGTGGCCGAGGGGGCAGGAGACCAAACCCAGGCCGAACCGATTCCCACAGCCGAACCGAGCCCGGCCGTGGCCGAACCGACCCCGGGCGAGCTGGGCATGACCGGCCGCAACGGCATTGAGCGGCGGCTGATCAGCGTCAGCATGGCCGGCGCGCGCGCGCTGCTCTACGTGCTGTTCCTGATGTCGTTTCTCAGCGTGTTCGTGACCATCGAGAAGTACGTGCAGTACCGCCGCGAGAACCCGCTGGGTCCCGGCTTCCGCGCCAAGCTGGTCGGGCTGCTCCAGGCCGGCGACGTCAAGTCGGCTCTGGCCGCGGTCACCGACGTGCGCGGGGTAAACGCCGCATTGATCCGCGAGGGCCTGCAAAACTTCGACGAGGGCCCCGGCACCATCGAAGAGGTAATCGAGGGCCGACTGATTTTGGAACGCAGCAGGCTCGAGCGGCGTCTAATTATCTTGGGAACGATCGGCAACAACGCGCCGTTCGTCGGACTGCTGGGCACGGTGATGGGCATTATCAAGGCGTTTCACGATTTGTCGATAGCCACCAGCCAGGGGCCGCAGACCGTGATGGCGGGCATCTCCGAGGCCTTGATCGCCACGGCCGTGGGCCTGTTCGTGGCGATCCCAGCCGTGATCGTCTACAACTGGCTCAAGGGACGCGCGCGGCTGCTGCTGGACGAGGCCGAGGCCAACGCCAAGATCGTGCTGGCCTACGCCAAGCGCGCGCACGGGAAGTAAGATGGCGGGCAACCACCGCGACTCCGAAGAGTCGATCACCAACATCAACGTCACGCCGCTGGTGGACATCACCCTGGTGCTGCTGATCATCTTCATGGTCACGGCCACGTTCATCGTCTCGCCCTCGATCAAGGTCGAGCTGCCCAAGGCGGTGACTGCCGAGAGTTCCGACCCGCAGACGTTCTCCATCGTGGCCACGGCCGAGGGCGACCTGTTTCTCAACGGCGCGCCCACGGACGAGGCGCAGATCGTCGACTACATCAAACAACGCCTGGTCAACAGCCCGGACCTGCAGGTTGTAATCAGCGCCGACAAGATGGTCTACCACGGCAACGTGGTGCACCTGATCGACCTGGTGCGGCAACACGGCGTGCGCAAATTCGCGCTCAACGTCGAGTCTGATGTGCCCGCCGAGCCCGACCAATCCGCAGGGGACGATGAGGATTGAGCCCGAACCTCCGCGGCGCCCTTGGATCTTCCGCGCGGCGCTGATCGGCTCGCTGCTGGTGCACGGCCTGTTGCTGGCGGGCTTTGTCGCCATTGGCGACGAGCCGTCCAAAGAATCGTACGTGGTCGACCTGATGGTCACAGCGCCCGAGCCGACCCCGGAACCCGTCGCTCCCGAGCCGACCCCGCCGCCCGCGGTTCCCACTCCGCGGCCGACCCCCACCACGCTGCCGCCGCCCAACGAGCAGGTTGACGAGCCGCCGCCCGAGGAGCCGCCCAAGCCGGTGTTCGGCGTGACCGACGACTCGGTGACTGACGGCGATTCGAGCGTGGCCGTGCGTGTGGGCAATACGCTGATGAAAGATATGGAGGACGAGTTCACCGATCCCAATGACGTGCATGGCTATGCCGGGCTGCCGCCCGGGATTCACGAGGCCACCGAGCTCGACCATCCGCCCAAACCCACGCGCATGATTAAACCGACTTACCCGACATTGGCGCGCCGCGCAGGCAAAGAGGGACGCGTGATTTTGCGCATCCTGATTACCAGCGAGGGCAAGGTGCAGCAGGTGCAAGTAGTCCAGGGGCCCGGCGGAAACTTCGGGTTCGAGGATTCGGCTGTTGCGGCAGTGCGCAAATGGCGCTATGAGAAACCGACCATCAACGGCCACGCCGTTGACTGCTGGGCCACACTGCCGATCCGCTTTACCTTGGAGAACTAATGCGCTCCGCCGCAGAGATGTTTGAAGAGTTCAGACGCCGTGCCACCGAGTCGTTCGGCGCACAAGCCAAAGGCGGACAGGCCACAATCACCGACCTGATTAAACACCCGTCCCCGCCGTTTGATAAAGCCCCGCCAGTGCTGCGCACCCTGGTGACCGTGGCTGGCCTGGTCAGCGTGGCAACCCTGGCCGGCATGGGCTTCGTGGCCCTGGCCCTGCTGGTTCTGTGCACCCTGCTGCTGCTGCTGATCCTGCACCATGTCCTGGGCATCGAACTGACCCTCGACCCCAACGAGATGTTTTTCTAGCACGCCAAGCGAATTTAATTGACATACTGTTAGACGAATGCTATCCAATTAGATGGTTGCCGCTTTGCAGCTTCCAACACGATTGGGATATGCGGATGCGGTAATTATTCGTAATCGATCGGTGGGCTGATAATTAGATATCATGTCCTCGGAATTCCTGGAGCAGGATAACAAAGGAGGTCCAGACATGGGAACCGATTCCGAGCTGCAATTGCGGATTCAGAATTTTTCCGACGAACAATTATTGGACATGCTTAAAAATACATCCGATTATCTACCGGAGGCGATTTCCATGGCTCAAGAGGAACTATCGCGCCGTGGGGGATTGGATTTCGTTCATTCGAGAATGGCGTCAGATCGCCTTCAAGAAGAAGAAGAAGAAGAAGAAGAAGAAAGGGATACGGCCAATGCGACAGAACCCCTGTTTCTTTATATTCCCATCAGCCGATTAATTGTTCTGTCGATTCTGACTGTTGGGTTATACGAAATTTATTGGATCTACAAAAATTGGAGCTATCTCAAGGAAAGATACGATCTGAGAATTAGGCCTTTCTGGCGCGGAGTCTGGGGAATTTTCTTCTGCCACAGTCTCTTGCGCAGAATTCATGACGATCAAGAGGCCAACTCACTCCAATTGCCCTCTTTCACTCCCGGCTATCTCGCCACCGGGTGGATCATCATGACGATCGGCTCAAATCTTGTCGCCAGAATTCCCGGAGCCTTGTCAACAATAATATTTCCATTCATCCCATCGTTTTTATTCCTTGTCCCTGTACAAAAATACATCAATAGTATTAGTATTATCCGGAATCCAAATGAAAAATACCATAGCTGGTCCACCGGTCATATCGTGTGTATTATTATAGGCACTGTTGTATGGGGATTATCGATATTTGGTCTACTAACAACCGAATGGTAGCAAGCCCGTGGGTCGTGGGTTCCGAAAATTCGGTCCAAGTTGATTTTAGCGTAATCCCAGGGACACGATACTTAATTATTTTGTATCTAGTTGATTAACAAGCACTTTCCCTTAAGCCGAGGGGGTAGTTCCACGGACACGATACTTAATTATTGTATAACAACTTGTTTCTAAATGAATATTACATGTTGGGCGTTCCAGGGGTTATGTGAGCTCTCGGTATTCAGGCAGGATTTACCTTGATATTTGATTTTGTTTTTAAAGCAAAGGACACCTGATATACTCCCCCGAAGGTGGCGTGAAAGTTAATGAAACAAGAGACGGGGCGATGACGAAGGGCTCGACAAATCAGACTAAGCCGAGTTCGGATATCGCCATCTATCGCGGCGAGGACGGCCAGAGCCGCATCCAGGTCCGGGTTGAGGCGCAAACCGTCTGGCTGACTCAGGCGGGTATGGCAGAGCTGTTTCAGACCACGGTTCCCAATATTAGCCATCATATCCGCAACATACTGGACCAGGGCGAGTTGGAGGAGGCGGCAACTTGTAAGGATTACTTACAAGTTCGCCAAGAAGGAGTTTGGTGGACACCCATAACCTCTAGCTAAAGCTTCGTAGTACTTTGCAGGCACTCATTCGCATCGATTCCTAATTAATAAGTAAGAAACCCATCTGCGAATTTGGATAGTCGGGCAGGTAGATACAAAAAGGGCCGGGTTGCCCCGGCCCTTGGATTGGCAGGAAAGGGGTTGGCTTAGCGTTCCAGAACCATGCTCATGCCTTGGCCGCCGCCGATGCACAGGCTGGCCAGGCCCAGGTTTTTGTCAGCGGCCTTGAGCTGCATGGCCAGGGTGTAGACGATCCGTGCGCCGGTGCAGCCAATGGGATGGCCGATGCTGATCCCCGAGCCGTTGAGGTTGGTCTTGTCCATGTCCACCCCCAACTCGCGGATGCAGGCGATGGCCTGGCTGGCGAACGCCTCGTTGAGCTCGATCAGGTCGAAGTCGCCGATTTGGGCGCCGATCTTGTGCATCAGCTTGCGCGTGGCGGGAATCGGCCCCAGGCCCATGTAGGCCGGATCCACGCCGCCCGAGGCCCAGGCCTTGACCTTGGCCAGCGGCTCCAAGCCCAGCTCCGACGCCTTGTCAGCGGACATCAGCAGCACTGCGGCCGATGCGTCGTTGATCCCCGAGGCGTTGCCAGCTGTGACCGTACCGTCCTTTTTAAACACGGTGCGCAGCTTGCCCATCTTTTCGACAGTGGTGTCCATCGGGCGCTCATCGATCTCGAACACGATCGGGTCACCCCGGCGTTGGGGCATCACAACCGGCACGATTTCGGCCGCCACGCGGCCCTCGCTGATCGCCGCGCGCGCCCGCTGATGGCTCATCGCGCCCAGCTCGTCTTGCTCCAGCCGCGTGATGCCGTAGGACTCGGCGATGTTCTCGGCGGTCAGGCCCATGTGGTAGCCGTAGAAGATCTCGTACAGTCCGTCGAAGACCATCAGGTCGGTCAGCTCGCCGTTGGGCATGTCCATCCGATAGCCCCAGCGCGCCTTGGGCAGGGCGTAGGGCACCTGGCTCATGTTCTCCATGCCGCCGGCGATTATAACGTCGGCATCGCCGCAGGCGATCGATTGCGCGCCAATGGCGATGGCCTTCATGCCCGAGGCACAGACTTTATTAACCGTGATCGCGCTGGTCTCCTCGGGCAGTCCCGCGCGGATCATGGCTTGCCGCCCGGTGTTCTGGCCCTGGCCCGCCTGCAGCACGTTGCCCATGATTACTTCATCGACGTACACCGGCTGCGCGCCTTGGTCGTAATCAAAGAACTTGGCCTGGTGCTCGGTCTTCTCGAAATCGCCGAATACGTCGGGCCGGAACCCCTTGAGCGTATCGGTCAACGCCGGCTTGAGCCCGGAGCGCTTGAGCGCTTCTTTGATTACCAGTGTACCCAGGTCGGTGACCTTGACGCCCTTGAGCGATCCGCCGAACGTTCCCACGGCTGTCCTAGCTCCATTGACGATAACTACATCCCGCATGATCCACGCCTCCGTAACCAAAAATGTGATTGGGCAAACAGCTTCGGCTGCGAATAATACCTAAAACGCCCGCCACTTAAAAGAGTCCGGACGCACCGCGGCCGCGGTGGGGATTGGTAGGATTGTAGGTGGATAAGAATCAGGGCAGAAGGTGGTGGGTATATTCTAGAGCTGAACCGCTAACGTTGGTGAGACTCGGCCGCGGACTTAGGGCATCAGCATGAAGAACACCAGAAACTCTATAAAGAAGATGATTACCAGCGCAATGACCAGCCCGAAATCCAACGGCCGATCCGACGGCCCCCGGCCCAGGCTGAAGTTGTGCAGATATTCATCGTGCTCTGCTTTGAGGACTTGGCTTTCAGACTTCATTGCGCCTGTCTTTCTTTGCAGCATCCGTTCAGCCATATTACATGCTCCTTATGCGAACTTCGGAACAGACTGGCATCGGTTGCCTGAATTCTAAGTTGTTCCTCCCAACGCGAATTGACCTGTCCGAAAACGCAAACCATCTATCTGGATTTATTTAAAGCATAAATTGGGCCGCAAGAGCTATCTAGTTGATATCATACATTTTATGTGTTAAGTTGGGGGCATTTATGACGATTTGTCATTACTGTATTACTTTGGAGTTAAGGTAGTATTACGATATTACCTATTGTTTGTAATGCCGTCCATTGTTTTGGATAATCCATTGTAAATTAATCGAATAACCTATCGAATAGATCGTGCGGAACAAGAAAAAATCTGCAATTTCAGCCCTAATTGGTTACAAATGATTAACAATATGCCAGGGGATAGACGGAGGCCAATTACTAATTGTAATACTAAGAACGGGCTATGCTAATTTCGTAATCAGGTTAGCTGCCGAACAGCAGTACGAAACCGGCAACGCAAAGCAGGATATAGGTGGCGAGGCGGAAGTTATGTTGGGAGATGCGATGGTGCAGCCAGTCGCCTGCGACCACGCCGATAGCCAGGGCGGGCAGCATGGTCGCGCTAAGCTTAAGGGTCTCAAGGTTGATCGTTCCCAAGGCCAGGTGGCTGACCACCAGGATCGAGTTGAGAATCAGCCACAACGTGCTCATGGTGCTGCGGAACTCGAGCTTGTCGGGCAAGGTGCGCGTTGTGCAAAACACAACCAACGGGCCGCCGCAGGAGAACAGTCCCTGGAGCAGTCCCCCGCTGAACAACCAAATGATTGCGGTCCACTTACCGATGGGCCGCTGCAGCGCCTGTTTATCGCGCGCCAGACGTAGCACCTGGAACACCGAGAGGCAGATTACGAACAGTCCGTAGAGTGGCTTAAGGCGGTCGTCGTGCCAAGTGGCAAACAGGGCAAAACCACAAATGATCCCCAGGGCGGTTACCGGCAAGGTCCGCTTGATCAGCTCGTCGCGTCTGATATGGCGGCGATAGCGCACCACGATGTAGGCGCTGAGCAGCACGTTGATCGGAATGAATACCGGCACCAGTTGGGCGACCGGATAATAGTGGGCGCCGAAAGTGATCGCCACGATGCTGCCGCCGAAGCCGGCGACAGTCTCGGTGATATTCGCTAAAAACACGAAGAAAAAGAGCATTATCAACGCAGGCTGCACCAACAATCCCCTCACATGGGTCAAGAGCAAAGAGGAATGCTACACTTGGCGCTGCGATGATTCAATCCTTACGGCGCGGGGCGATAGCTTTTTCTTGAACTAGGCTCAAACAGCAATATATTTGAGGCACTAAGAGAAAAATAACTAACACAGAGGACAGCGGCGACCGTTGGGACTTGGACTTCTCGATCTACATGCACCCCGAGTATGCCTTTGTGAAGGCCGAGCTGTCCCCGGGATTCGCCCTGGTCGAGCTGGTGTCGCCCGCCTCCTGACTGCGATTGCAAACCAATGGGCGGCCGGCTGGGCCGCCCTTTTTATTCTTCTGTAAGTTGCTTGCGGCGCAGGTGAACGAATACGCCGAAGGCCACGGCCAGGGAGATCGGCAGCCCGACCAGGCGCAGGGTGGTGCGGTGCTTGGCCTCCGGACTGACGGTCAGGCCGTGGGAGCGCAGGCCCTGCTCGAGTTCGTCGATAGTGTCCAGCTCGCCGAGCATCGGATTACCGGGTTTGGGAAAAATCAGCGGCGCGAGCACGAACACGAACAGCGCCAAACTGACCAGTCCGGCGACTATTGCCATGCGCAACGGATGGTCCTTCATCTTGCCTCCGCTTGGGGCTCACCGCCCAGACGGTTTCTGAGGCGTTTGATCGCCTGTTGCTCCTCGGGGCTGAGCCAGGAGCGATCGAACGGCTCGTCCGAGGGTAGGTAGAATCCCGAGCCGTAGAACAGCTCTTGCATCTTCTCGTCGGAGAAATGGTAGCCGCGGCGTGCGTAGAGCAGGTTGATCAGCAGCTGCGGTTCGTAGCACGCGAGCAGCTCGTCGTCGATTGTCAGATCCAGGGCGAAGCGCTGTAAACACTCCCCGCAGTTGCGGCCTTGCTGCTGTGCCTGTAACAAGCCCTCAAGCTCGAGCTCCCCCCGCGCATGGCGGCTATACAGGGTCAGGTTCTGTTGCGGCTCAATGTTGCGAAAGGTCACGATCAGCCGTCGCTGGGGCCCGGCGGAGTACCAGATGTCGTAGTCCAGGCCCTCTACTTTATTCGTGCGTCCTTGGCCGCCTCCGACCAGGGCCGCGCCACTACCGTCGAACGGCTCGCCGTAGAGCAGGCTCAGGTAACAGCGGTTGTTGGATGGCGACAGGCGGTATTCGAACACCGCCTCCTCGATGTTTCCCGCCCAGCCCGCGCCGGTTCGGAACACGTAGGGCAGCCATGACTCGCCCATCGAACTGACGGACGCGCCCACGGTGTAGCTGTGGCGGATGTCGGTGTGCCTGCGCGGGGCGAACTCAACCTCGAACACGTAGAGGCTGTCCCAGGCCTGCATATAGACGCCGGCCGTGACCTCTTCGCCCTTGATCGCACTGGTCGTTGTGGGCTTGCCGTTGACGGAAACCTCGAATTTGCCGACCGACGCATTGCTCTCGCCCGGCGGTCGGACCACGAACTCATCGTAGCCCTCGCCCAGCAGTGTCACCGGGAACCCGACCTGCATTTGTATCGGCTGGTCCGTGGGGTTGTAGAAGGTCAGCAAGGCCAGCACCTGCCAGCCGCCGCGGTCCA
>JAVCCG010000002.1 GCA_030765605.1 Candidatus Alcyoniella australis | reverse complement strand
CATTCTCGCCGATCCGTGCTCGACGTACCGCAGCGGGTACGCCTGCGCAGTATCGACTCGTCTTCCTTGTTCTTGCGGCATCTTGCACGCCTCGCTACGACCCCTCGTGAGAAATGCGGGTTAGGCGCGGTCCGGCTTGACCGTCAAAACGCCCGGCCATAGACTTGGCGCGCATGCATCCTTTGCTAGATCCGACACCGGGAAAACGCCTATTGCTGCTGGGTAACCAGGCGATAGTGCGCGGTGCGCTGGAGGCCGGACTGGCCCTGGCCACGACCTATCCGGGCACGCCGGCCAGCGAGATCGGCGACACGCTGAACTCCCTGGCGAGCGAGGCGCAGATTTACTTCGAGTACGCGGTCAACGAGAAAGTGGCGCTGGAGCTGGCCGCTGCTGCGGCCGTGGGCGGCGCTCGCTCGCTGTGTGCGATGAAGCACGTGGGCGTCAACGTGGCCGCAGACCCGCTGATGACATTCGCTTACACCGGCACCAACGCCGGATTCGTGCTGGTCAGCGCCGACGATCCGGGCTGCCACTCCAGCCAGAACGAGCAGGACAACCGCTACTACGCGCGGCTATCAGGCCTGCCGCTGCTCGAGCCGCATACCCCGGACGAGGCGCGGCGCATGACGGCCTACGCCTTTGATCTCAGCGAGCAGGTGCGGCTGCCGGTAATCCTGCGCACCACCACGCGGCTGAGTCACGCCCGCGGCACGGTGACCTTTGACGATCTGCTTCCGCCGCAACGCAGCGGCGTGTTTCAACGCGATCCGCAGAGCTTTGTGCCGGTGCCGGCCATCGCGCGCAAACGGCATCCGGTGCTGATCGAGCGGCTTGAGCGCGCCGCGCAGATCAGCCAAAGATCGGAGTTTTTTGAGCTGATCGGCGAGGGTCCATTGGGGTTGCTCAGCTCCGGCGCGGTGAGCGCGGCGTTGATCGACATCTGCCGCGAACTTGATCTGCTTGAACGCGTGACGATCCTGCGGCTGGGCGTAATCCATCCCTGGCCCGAGGAGCAGGTGGCGCGGCTGATTCAGCGCGTCCAGCGCGTGCTGGTAATCGAGGAGCTCGAGCCGTACATGGAGGAGCAGCTGCAATTGCAGCTCGCGCGCTCGGGCAAGCTCAAGCCGGTACTGGGCAAGCACAGCGGTCACACCTCGCGCCTGGGAGAGCTGGGAGTCGAAGAACTGCTCGACGCCTTGGGCCGCGAGCTCGAGCTGTCGCGCGCCGTGCCTGTGATGGAGTCGCCGGTTGATCTGCCGGGCCGTCCGCCGCAGCTCTGCGCGGGCTGCCCGCATCGCGCGACCTACTTCGCGGTCAAGCTCGCAGCCGGGCCCGACGCGCTGTACATGACCGACATCGGTTGCTACACCCTGGGCTTTGCTCCGCCGATCGAGATCGGCGACCTGTTCTTCTGCATGGGCGCCTCGATCAACCAGGCGGTGGGCATGGGGCGCGTGGTCGACCGGCCGATGATCGCCTTTATCGGCGACTCGACGCTGTTCCACTCGGGGCTCACCGGCGTGGTCAACGCGGTGCGCAACGCCGGAGAAGCGCTGCTGGTGGTGCTCGACAACTCGACCACCGGCATGACCGGACACCAGCCGCATCCCGGTTCGCCCGACGTGAAGCAGGGGCAGCAGCAGGTCGACATCGAGGCTGCGTTGCGCGGCTTGGGAGTAAGGCAGATTCGCGTGGTCGACCCCAGCGACGCGCGCATTACCAAGCAAGCGGTCGAGGAGCTGCTCGAGCTGCCGGGCCTGCGCGTGCTGATCAGCCGCAGCCCGTGCCCGCTGTTTGAGCGTCGGGTGCTTGGGCAGAGCAAAGAGCGCACTGTTTTTGAAGTTGATCCCGAGCTGTGCCGCAACTGCGGCATGGCTGATGAGCAATGCCACAAATGCGAGCAGACGATTTCCAAGGGCTACGAGCTAGAGCGTGCGCGCCGCCGTGTGGAGCACGGGCCGCAGGGGCTGGATGATTATTTGACAGGCTCGGCCGCGGAAAAAATGCTCCATCCGCCGTGCAGTACCGAGTGCCCGCTGACAATCTGCGTTCAGGGCTACATAACTCAGCTCGCAGCCGGGGACGCGGACGCGGCAACCGCTCTGGTGCGGCAGCGCGCCTGTTTGCCCGGCGTGCTCGGCCGGGTTTGCCACCGGCCGTGTGAAGCAGCCTGCGTGCGTAACGATTTTGACGAGCCTGTGGCGATCTGCGATCTCAAGGCAGCGGCCGCAGAGTTGGAGAGCGACGCGGCGCGGGCCGCGCTGATCCAGCGTTGGTCCGCATTGCCGACCGACAAAGGACGCGTGGCCGTGATCGGCTCGGGCCCGGCAGGATTGGCCGGAGCGTTCGATCTTCGCCTGCGCGGCTTCCAGGTTCGGGTGTTCGACGCGCAGCCGCTGATCGGCGGAATACCGGCATGGGCGATTCCCGAATACCGGCTGCCGCGCGCAGTGCTTGAGCGCGATCTGCAGATGCTGCAAGGCGCGGGGATCGAGTTCGAGTCCGGTCGCCGTATTGATGATTTGGCCGAGCTGTTCGCCGATCAATATGACGCGCTGCTGCTGGCCTGCGGCGCAATGATCGGCACCAGGCCCGGAATCGAGGGCGAGACAGCGACGGGCTGCATCAGCGCCCTGGAGATGCTGCGTGCGCAGCGCCTGGGAAGCGCGATAGAGCTTGGCGATCGCGTGCTGGTAATCGGTGGAGGCAACGCGGCGATCGACGCGGCGCGCGTGGCCCTGCGACTTGGCGCGAGCGGGGTCAAGGTCGTTTACCGCCGCGGCGTCGAGCAAATGCCTGCCGACGCGCAGGAGATCGCCGACGCGCTGGAAGAGGGGGTCGAGCTGCTGAGCTGGAGTGCCCCCACGCGGGTGCTGACGACGGATGGTCGTGTCGCCGGGCTCGAGATCGTACGCACCGAGCCGGGCCGACTCGATGCCTCGGGACGAGCGCGGCCGGTGGTGGTCCAGGGCAGCGAGAGCGTGCTGGAAGCCAACTCGATCGTCTTTGCCGTGGGCCAGCGTCCGTTGCTTCCGCGTTGCGGAAAAAAACAAATCGATGTCGACAAGTGGGGCTGGGTGCGCGTTGACGAACAGACCGGCGCCACCAGCGTTGCGGACGTGTTCGCGGCCGGCGACGTGGTCAGCGGACCCTCAAGCGTGGTCCAGGCCATGGCAGCGGGCAAACGCGCGGCATACGGCATCGACCTGTTGCTCAGCGCGGACCCGGTGCTGCGCGAGATCGAGCCCGAGCGCGAGCGCTGGCGCGAGGAGCCCCGGTACGCGCCCGGCGGCGTGACGACTCAACAACGCATCAGCCCGCCGCAGCGCGAGGCCGAATTGCGCAGCAAAGATTTCGAGCCGACCAGGGGCGTGCTCGATATCCAATCGGCGCAGCGCGAGGCGCGGCGCTGTCTGACCTGCGGGATCTGCGCCACGTGCCAAGCCTGCCTGGACCTGCTCGGCTGTCCGGCGTTCGTGCGCCGCGACGGTAAAATTGCCATCGACCCGGTGCTCTGCGACGGCTGCGGAGTATGCGTGCAGGTCTGTCCCAACGGCGCGATCCGGCCCGTGAAGGTCCAGGAGGCGCAATGAGCGGACTGTGCAAAATCGTGGTCGCGGGAGTCGGGGGGCAGGGCTCGCTGACCATGACCCGATTGCTGGGCGAGGCCGCGCTGCTCGCCGGGCTCGAGGCCACGGCGGGCGAGATCCACGGTATGAGCCAGCGCGGCGGTGTGGTGGTCAGCACGCTGGTGATCGGTGCGGCGCGCAGTCCGCTGGTCGGTCGCGGCTGTGCCGACGTGCTGGTCGGCTTTGAGCCATTGGAGGCTTTGCGCGCTGTGGACCGCGTCGGGCCGCAGACCACGCTGCTGGTCAACACGCGGCCGATCGTGCCCTTTGGCCTGACATTGGCCGACCGCGAATATCCCGACGCACTGTCGCGTTTGCGGCAGCTCGAGGGTTCGGTTGCGAGGCTGGTGACCTTTGACGTCCTGAGATTGGCAGAAGAGGCGGGCAGTTCCATGGCTGTAAACAGCGTGCTCAGTGGAGCGTTGGCCGAGCTCGGAGTGCTGCCGCTGCCCGGCGACGCTTTGCGCGATTACGTGGTGTCCAGCGTTGTGGAGCGCCTGCGCGAGGTCAACGCCCGGGCCTTTGAAGCGGGCCGCCGCTTCATCAATAATTTAGGCTGAACATTCCCAATTCCTGAGCCACGAGTCCCGCGGCCAGGGCCGCCAGTAGTGCCGCGCCCCAGGTCCAGCGGCCGTACAGCCGCTCTCCGGGCACCAGCACCAAACAACAGATCAATACCCCGACCATTGAGGGCAACGCGGAGTACTCAACGCCCGCCATTAGCAGTGCCAAACTTAGCGCCGCGCAAAGCGCGCCGCTGATCGTTAGGCCGACGGCCGATAGCTTAAGCGCGTCCAGCGGACGCAGGGGTGCGCGATAGATCGCGCCCGCGCCGATCAGCAGCACTGCACAGGCCAGTATTGCGGCCAACACGGTCGCGCTGTTGAACAACAGCGATTGTGCTATTTGCCGCCATCCCGGCTCGAGCAGCGAGAGCAGCAGCACGCAGGCGAACAATAGAAAAAGGTAGCCATAGAGCGCATGAGGGTCGCCGCGTTTTTGCCGCAGCCAAAAGCCCGTCGCGTTGAACAGCGGCTGGACCAGCTTGCGGGGCAGGGCGATCGGCACCTCGCCGCAGTGCTCAGAGCTGTCGATCAACAGCCGGTATTGGCGGCCGCGCTGTACAAATCCTAAGGCCAGAGCAAGGTCCAGACCGTTGTCGCCCCGGGGTTCGCACAGCAACTCGTCGCACGCGCGGGCCGCGGCGTACTCCACTGCCCGCGCTGCCAGCGCGGCGGCGATACCCTGTCGCCGTAAGTCGGGCCGCACCCAGACCAGTTCCAGGGCCGCACTTGCCGGCGGCAGCGGTCCGCTCAGCCGTTGCGTGGCAGGCCAGGCCCAGCCGTTCTCGCGGCAGCGCACAACGCACAGCCCGGCCAGTCCGTCGTCCTGGTCCAGTGCGGTAAAAACTCCCTCGGCCGCGCCACGCTTAGACCAAGCGCCGTGCAGCTCGTTCACGCGCCGCGGCAGCTCAGGCGCATCGAACAGTGCGCAATGCTCGCGTACCGCTACGTGCGCGGCTTGCTCGAACTGCCCGCTGTCCAGCGGTCTGATGCTCAGCTTTGACATGTCAGCGGTTTTATCACAGCCAACGCCGCGCAAAAAGCGATTGCCAGGTCCGACGGGTGATCCAAGACGTTGACAGTGCGTAACGTCGACGATTAGGATTCGGCCAGCCGCGAAAGGTCGGTCGCGGCTAATGCAATCAACCCCGAGGAGGCGATGTGATTCTCGAGATGCTTGAGACCGGACCGCTGGCGGTCAACTGCTACATCGTGGGCGATGAAGAGACCAAGCAAGCCGCGGTGATCGATCCCGGCGGCCATGCGCAAATGATTCTCGACCTGGTGAACAAGCACGGGCTGAGCGTCAAATACATCATCAATACTCACTCGCATTGGGATCATACCGGCGGCAACGCCGAGCTCAAGCAGAGCACCGACGCGCCGATCCTGATCCACGAGGCCGAGGCCGACATGCTCGCCAACTCCGCGGCCACCGCCTCGCTGTTCGGCATGAGCGTGCCTTCGTCTCCGCCCGCGGATCAGCTGCTTAAGGAAGGCGACGAGGTCGAAGTCGGCGCAATCAAGATGCGCGTGCTGCATTTGCCTGGGCATTCTCCCGGCGGCATCGGCTTGGTGTTCGACAAGGTGGCGATCGTCGGCGACTCGCTGTTTTGCGGCAGCATCGGCCGCACCGACCTACCCGGCGGCAACCACAACGCCTTGCTCGACAATATCCGGCGCAAGCTGTTCACCCTGCCCGACGACACGCAAGTGCT
>JAVCCG010000001.1 GCA_030765605.1 Candidatus Alcyoniella australis | reverse complement strand
TCAACGAAGCGAATCGATTTCGATTAAAAATCGGCCTCGGATTTATGCCGAGAGAAGAGGTGTTGTTCGAGGTGGCAAGGTGAGGAGTTTATGAAAACCCTGAGGCAATGCGCCGCTCGCCTTATACACAAAGATCGTTTTAACGATCTTTACCCATTTCCCCCGATCTTTGGTCGCGGAGAGGCACATTGGATTACGACCAGCGTTCTGCGCGAATTTTGCTGTAGCTCAAAGCTGCCGACGCGAAAAAGGTCGTGGCGTTACGGCCAGCGAACTACGCGAGCCATGCAGCGGCTCCAAGCCGCCCCTGCTACATCTTGTCCTTGAAGAAGTTGCCCAGGAACGCGTTGTAGCGGCCGCGCTCGGCCTCGGGCAGTTTGGACACGTCCAGATCGCGGTGCCAGCGCTCCAGCTTGTGTAGATCGCCGCTGGTGCTGAAGTCGATGCACTGCGTGGGGCAGACGTAGGCGCAGGCGCCGCAGGCCAGACACTGCGAATTCTGCTCGTCGTAGGGCGGCACCACCCGACGCTCGTAGCCGCGCCCCTCAAAGCCGATGGCGGCCACGCCAACGATCTGTTGGCAGGTGCGCACACACAGGCCGCAGAGAATGCAGTCATCATCCTTAATGAGCATCCGCGGGTGCGGCGCGTCGACGCCGTACTCGGCGGCGAGCTTTTTAACGACCGGCTCATTGGGACAGCGCGCCAGCAGCAGTTGCAATACTGAGCGCCGAATGCGGCGCACGCGCTCGTTGTTGGTCGATACGCTGATCTCGCGGCGGATCGGGAAGGCGCAGGAGGGGACCATCCGTTTGCGGCGACCGTCGTCGATCTCGACCATGCACACACGGCACACGCCGTAGGGCGCGAGATTCTCGTTGTAGCACAGGGTCGGAATATGAATCCGCAGCTGCTCGGCAGCCTGGACGATGGTGGTGTCCTGCTCGACCTCGATCGAACGGCCGTTGATGGTGACTTTTACCTTCTGGGGAGTGCTGTCCACCTGCCCCTCCTATCTCTTCTCGATTGCGTCGAACTTGCACGACTCGATGCAGGCGCCGCACTTGATGCACTTCTCGAGGTCGATCTTGTGCACCACCTTTTTGGCGCCGCTGATCGCGTCTACCGGACAAACGCGGCGGCACAGGCCGCAGGCCGTGCATTTATCATCGATCACGCGGTACTCGATCAGGGCCTTGCACACGCCCGCCGGACACTTGTGATCTTTGATGTGCGCCTCGTACTCGTCGCGGAAATAGCGCAGCGTGGTCAGCACCGGGTTGGCCGCGGTCTGACCCAGGGCGCAGAGACTGGCGTCGGCCAGGCACTGCCCGAGATCCTCAAGCAGCTCGATGTCGCCCGGCTGCCCGTTGCCCTCTTTGATCTGGGTCAGTACGTGCAGCATCTGGTGCAGGCCGTCGCGGCACGGCGTGCACTTGCCGCACGATTCTTTGGCCAGAAACTCGGTGAAGTAATGGGCGATGTCGACCATGCAGGTCTGCTCGTCCATTACGATCAGGCCGCCCGAGCCCATCATCGAGCCGACCTCGTAGAGCTTGTCGAAGTCCACGGGCAGGTCCAAATGCTCGGCCGGAATGCAGCCGCCGGAGGGTCCGCCGGTCTGCACGGCCTTGAACTGCTTGCCGCCGGGAATGCCGCCGCCGATCTCGTAGATGATCTCGCGCAGGGTGATGCCCATCGGCACCTCGACCAGACCGGTGTTGTTGATCTTGCCCACCAGCGAAAATATTTTGGTCCCCTTGGAGCCCTCGGTGCCGATGTTGCAATACCAGTCAGCGCCCTTGTCGATAATGATCGGCACGTTGGCCCAGGTCTCGACGTTGTTCAGGTTGCTGGGCTTGTCATAGAGCCCGGACTCGGCCATGTGCACGAACTTGGCGCGCGGCTCGCCGGGACGCCCCTCGATGCTGGCCATCAGCGCCGAGGATTCGCCGCAGACGAACGCTCCGCCGCCGCGGTTGATCTGCAGATCGAAGTTAAAGCCGCTGCCCAAAATGTTCTCGCCCAGCAGGCCGTAGTCGCGCGCCTGCTGCAACGCAATGTTGAGGTTGATCACGGCCAGCGGGTACTCGTTGCGCACGTAGACGTAGCCCTTGCTCGAGCCGATGGCGAACGCGCCGATCAGCATCCCCTCGATTACCAGATGCGGGTTGCCCTCGAGCAGCGAGCGGTCCATGAACGCGCCGGGGTCGCCCTCGTCGGCGTTGCACAAAATGTACTTGGGCTGCTCCTGTGCGGCCGCGGTGCTCTCCCACTTGACGCCCGCGGGGAATCCGCCGCCGCCGCGTCCGCGCAAATTGGCGCGCTTGACCTCGGCGACCACATCGGCGGGCTGCATCGTATCAAGCGCCTTGGCCAACGCCTGGTAGCCGTTGATCGAGAGGTAGTCCTCGATGCTGGTGGGGTCGATCTCGCCGTTGCGGCCGAAGACCAGCCGGCGCTGGAGCTTGTAGAACGGGATCTGCGACTCCTCGACAATCGTGCTGCCGTCGGGATTGGTCCACAGCAGACGCTCGACCAGGCTCTCGCCGAGCACCGATTGCTCGATCACCTCGTCCACGTCGTCGACAGTCACGTGCTGGTAGAAGATATCCTTGGGCTTGATTACCAGCAGCGGACCGCGTTCGCAGAAACCGTGGCAGCCCGAGGCGCGAACCTCGACCGTTTCGCCCAGGCCGCGCTGCTCGATTGCGTCCTTGAACGCCTGGTAGACCTCGAAGCTGCGGTTGGCGCGGCAGCCGGTGCCGGCGCAGACCACCAGCGCGGTCTTACGCTTGTCGCGATCCTCGGCCAGCCTGCTTTGAAGCGCATTTAGCTCGTCTCGATTATTCAGGCGCGGCATGGCTTACTCATCCTTCTTTTCGGCCCTGATGTTTTTCAGCAGCTTGTCAATCTTGGAGAGCGTCATGTGGCCGTGGTACTCGCCGTTGACTGTAACTACCGGCCCCAGGGCGCAGGCGCCCAGGCAGCCCACGCGGTCCAGCGAATATTCGCCGTCCTGGCTGGTGCAACCGGTGCGGACCCCGAGTTCGCGTTCGAACTTCTCGAGAATCAGCTGCGCCCCACGCACGTGGCAGGCCGTGCCCAAGCAGACGCTGATGTGGTTGCGCCCCTTGGGCTCGAGGCTGAACGTCTCGTAGAACGTGGCCACGTTGTAGGCCTCGCTCAGCGGCACCTTGAGCTGCTCGGCGAGGTATTTCAACGCCGGCTTGGGAATGTAGTTGTACTCGGCCTGGATATCCTGGAGCACCTGGATCAGCGCGCTCTGTTCCCGGCCGTAGCGCCCGATAAACTCGTCGATGCGTTGGCTTTCGAATTCCATAAGCGTCTATGCCCCTGCTTTGGTGCGCGCGCGGATTTCTTCGTATTGTTGATGCACGTCGCACTCGAGCTGCTTGACGAACTCGGCGTCGTTCTTCAGATGACGGAAACGCCCCTGGGCGAACAGGTATTCGTCCAGCGGCTCGAAATCCTCGATCTCGTGGGTCAGACTCCACTTGCCGTCCACCACCTCGTACAGCGGGAACACGCCGGTATCGACCGCCATCCGCGCGAGTTTGATCGTGGTGTCCGCACCGCAGCGCCAGCCGGTGGGGCACGGAGCAAAGGCGTGGATAAACGCGGGGCCCTCGACCGCTGCGGCCTTGCGCAGCTTGTCGATCAGGTCGAAGGGATGCGCCGGGGTGACCGTGGCCACGTACGGGATGTGGTGCGCCGCGGCAATGTAGCCCAGGTCCTTCTTGCGCGAGAACTGGCCCTTGCTGGCCTTGCCCGCGGGGCTGGTGGTGGTCGAGGCTCCCATCGGCGTGGCGCTCGAGCGCTGGATGCCGGTGTTCATGTAGGCCTCGTTGTCGTAGCACAGGTAGATGAAGTCGTGGCCGCGCTCCAGCGCACCGGAAAGGCAGCCCATACCGATGTCCGCGGTGCTGCCGTCTCCACCGATGGCGATGATGTTGATCTTGCCGCTGTCGGTGAAGTGCCGCTTGCGCCGCGCCAGCACCTTGATGCCGGCCTCAATGCCGCTGGCCACTGCCGCTGTGTTCTCGAACAGCGTGTGCACCCACGGGATCTCCCAGGCCGAATGCGGAAACGGACTGACCACGATCTCCATGCATCCGGTGGCGTTGACCACGATCGTGTTGCGTCCCAGGGCCTTGGCCACCTGGCGCAGCACGATCGCCGGGCCGCAGCCTTGGCAAGCGCGGTGCCCGGGGGTGAAGAACTCGGAACGGGGCAGCAGCCGCGCAGCGTAGACGTTGTAGTCGCTCACTGTGCCACCTCCCTGACGTTGTGCAGTTCGTATTCGGGAAGCTCGCCCGCCTCGGCCTGAGCCATCGAACGCTTGAGCATCTGGACGATGTGCAGCGCGCGCACGTCGCGGCCGGAGAGCCCGGCGATCTGACAGGCGACCTGCGGCCGCTTCTCAAGCGGATAGAGCGCCGAGCGCACCTCGGAGGCCACCGGGCCGCCGGGGCCGCCGGCGCACAGCGCGCGGTCGATGACCAGCACCAGTTCGGCGTTTTTAAGCATTGCGCGCAGATCGTCGAACGGGAACGGCCGCCAGACCCGAATGTGAACCAGCCCGGCTTTGATGCCCTCGTTGCGCAGGGTGTCCACGGCGCCCATCGCGGTCTCGGCCATGCCGCCCATCGCCATCACGATCACCTCGGCGTCGTCCGCGCGGTAGCTCTCAAGCGCGTGGTAGCGCCGACCGAAGACCTTTTCAAAATCGGCGAACACCTCGTCGATCAGCTTGCGGCTTTGGATCAAGGCCACGTCGCGCGCCATGTGCGCCTCGGTGTAGATCTCGGGGATGCCGATCGGGCCGATCATTACCGGGTCGGCGGGATCGGCGCGCAGTTGCGGCTCGTAGGAGGGCACGAAGTCGCGCACCAGCTTGGGATCGGGAATCAGCATCGGCTCGACCACGTGACTGACGCTGAACCCGTCGAGGTTGACCCCGGTGGGCAGCAGCACGCGTTTATCCTCGGCAACCTTGAAAGCGCAGATCGTCAGGTCGAACGCCTCCTGGCCGTTCTCCGCGAAAAACTGCAACCAACCCACGTCGCGGATCGACATGATGTCCGAATGGTCGCCCCAGATCGAAAGCGGCGCGGAAAGCGAACGATTGACGATCGTCATCACGATCGGCAGCCGCAGCCCGGAGGCCACGAACAGCACCTCGTTCATCAGCGCCAAACCCTGACTCGAGGTCGCGGTGTAGGTCCGCGCACCGGCCAGCGACGTGCCCAGGCAGGCCGACATCGCCGAGTGCTCGCTCTCGACCGGGATGTACTCGGCGTCGAGGTCGCCGTCGGCCACCATCTGGCTGAGTTCCTCGACGATATGCGTCTGCGGCGTAATCGGGTAGGCGGCGATCGCCTCGACCTCGAGCATCTTCACCGCCTCGGCCACGGCGAAGCTGACCTCCATGCCGATCCGCTTGTGGTTGGCCTGTTCAGCGCTCATTGTCCCACCTCCGGGACCATTTTGATCGCGCCGGTCGGGCACTCGGCAGCGCAGATCCCGCAGCCCTTGCAGTAGTACTCGTCAACGTCGTAGAAATCGTCGAACGGGCAATCGGCCTTGGGGCTTTTGCGCGGGAAAGGCTGGCGGCTGTGGTCCGGACACAGAAGCCAGCACCATCCGCAGGAGATGCACTTGGACTCGTCGGTCACCGGCCGCATCGAGCGCCAGTCGCCGGTGCGGTACTCCTTGGCGTTCCCCGCATCGGTAATGGCGATCCCGAGACTGAGATCTTTCCAACCGGGTAGCTTTGCCATCTGTTTCTCCTAGGCTTTCTCGAGCAGCGCCTGTTCGAAGGCCCTGCTCATCACGTCGAAGTTGCGCGCGGCAAGTGCGCCGAAGCGATGCTCCAGCGGCGCGCGCAGGCTCTCAAGCTCGACCAGGTTGCGGCCCTTGAGCATCGCGCCGAGCATCGTGGTGTTGGTGATCGGACGCTTGAGCACTTCCATTGCGATCTGCGTGGCGTCGACCAGGCAGATCTCCGAACGCAGTTTGTACTCTTGGCGCAGCTCCGCAGCCGATCGGCCGCTGTTGATCACAACCAGTCCGCCCTCGCGGATCCCGGCCTCAACATCGACGATCGAGAGCAGCGCCTGGTCGAGCACGATCACCACGTCGGGCTCGTAGACCTGCTCCCGCGAGCGAATCTGCTGCTCGTCGATGCGTGCAAAGGCCAACACCGGCGCGCCGCGGCGCTCCGGTCCGAAGCTGGGGAAAGCCTGGGCGTACTTGCCCTCGCCGATCGCCGCCTGGGCCAGCAATTCGGCCGAGGTCACGGCACCCTGGCCGCCCCGTCCGTGAAAGCGAATCTCGATCATTTTCCGGCAAACCTCATGATAAATGGAGGATTCATCTTAATTTTCTAAACACGGAAAAGCGGAGTGTCGCGCAGCGCGATATTAAACGCCGTACCGCGAGGATGTCAACATATCGCGCCCCGTTACAACGCCACCTTTATCCGCCCATCGGCCCCTAATAACAGTAGTTACGATTACACACCGTTGGGCCGATCCTCGATCGGATCTGAGAGCACCATGTTGTCCACGTGCACCAGCTCGTCCGCGCCGGATACGCCCAGCAGCGCCTCGATCTCGCTGCCGGCATGGCCCATGACCTTGGCGCACTGCTCACCGGAGTAGTTGGCAACCCCGCGGCCGACCTCGGTCCCGCACTGCTCGACGATCGCGATCAGCTCGCCGGCCTTGAACGATCCGCGCACCTCGATCACCCCGCGCGGCAGCAGACTAGTGCCGCCGCGACGCAGGGCGCTGGCCGCGCCCTGGTCGATCACCAGCGCACCGTTGGGCCGACTGCCAAAGGCGATCCAGTGCTTGCGCGAGCCCAGCTGCTCGGTCGCGGGCAGCACCAACGTGCCCAAATCTTCGCCGTCGAACAGCCGTCGCAGCACATCGGGCTCGCGACCGTGGGCCACCACGGTCGGCACGCCGTAGCGCGCCACGATCTTGGCCGAGGCGACCTTGCTGGCGATTCCGCCGCGGCCTGTCATCGAGGGCTTGGGTTCGCCCACGCGCTTTGCCAGTTCGTCGATATCGCGGATCAGCGGCAGCAGCTTGGCGTCGCCGCCGCGCGGATCGGCATCGAAAATCCCCTGCTCCACCGAGAGCATCACCAGCAGGTCGGCCTCCACCAGATTGACCACCAACGCGGCGAGCTTGTCGTTGTCGCCGCAGGTGATCTCCTCGGTGGCCACGGTATCGTTCTCGTTGATTATGGGCACGAATCCGCGCTCGATCAGCACGCGCAGGGTCTGACGCGCGTTGTTGAAACGCGCACGCGCCGAGAGTCCCGATCCGGTGAGCAGCACCTGGGCCACCTTGCCGTTCCAGGTGGCGAAGTAGCGCTCGTAGGCCTGCATCAGCGCGCTCTGGCCCACGGCGGCCGCGGCCTGGGTCTCGGCCAGGCTGCACGGTCCCGCGTTGAGCCCCAGCCTGCCGCGACCGGCGAGAATCGCTCCCGAGCTGACCAGCACCACGCGCACGTTGCGCGAGCGCACGCCTTGCACGTCGCGCGCCAGCTCGGCCACCCGCGCCATGCTCAGCCCGCTGTTGTCAGCGTCGGCCAGCACGCCCGAGCCGACTTTAATCACCACGGTGCGCGTCTGGGACATCAGCTCGCGGCGGTCGAGGGTCACAGGTACTCCTCCCAGCCGCGGTCCTTGAGCTCCTGGAACACGCGTTTGATCTCCTGGGCGCGCTTGCGGTCGCAGACCAGCACCGCGTCGTCGGTCGTAACCACGACCAGGTCGTCCACGCCGATCAGCGTCACCAGCTTGTCCGCCGAGTGTACGATGCAGCCCGATGAGTCCAGGGCCAACAGCCGACCGACGTTGACGTTGCCGCTCTGGTCCGCCTCGAGCAGCTCGGCCAGGGCGGTCCAGGCGCCCAGGTCGCTCCAGCCGATATCCACCGGAATGCCGCGCAGGTTCGACGCATGCTCCATCACTCCGTTGTCAATGGACTGCGGCTCGATCTGCGGATAGATCCGCGCCAGTTCCGCGTTGAACTGCTCGTCGTCCGCAGCATTGCGCAAGATTGCGATCTGCGCGCCGAGCTGCGGCATGTGTTGGTCAATGGCCGCCAAAATCGCGCGCGCGGAAAAAAAGAAGATCCCCGCATTCCAAAAGTGACCGCCGGAATCGATCATCTGTTGGGCGCGTTCGCGTTCGGGCTTCTCAATGAAGCGCACAACACTGTGCAGCGGCTGATCCGCGATGCGCTCGACCACCTCACCGAACTCGATGTAGCCGTAGCCCGTGGCCGCCTCGAACGGCTCCACTCCCAGGGTCACCAGCACGTCCTGAGCCTCGGCCGCAGCGTATGCGGCCTGCGCCACGGCAGCGAAACTCTCGGGCTTGCCGATCAGGTGATCGGCCGGGAACACGCCGAGCACCGCATCCGAATCGCGGCGCTCGATGGCGGCCGCGGCCAGTCCCACGCAGGGCGCGGTGTTGCGTCGCAATGGCTCGGCCAGCACGTTTTCCGATTGCAGTTCGGGCAGCTCGTCCATGCACTGTTGCGCGAGCTGCTCGGAGGTCACGATCCAGACGTTCTGCGGACCGACGATTTGGGCCAGGCGCTCGAAGGTCTGGCGCAGCAGGGACTGCTCTCCGGTGATCGCCAGCAGCTGCTTGGGCTTATTCTCTCTGGATCGCGGCCAGAAGCGCGTTCCCGTGCCCCCGGCCATAATCACGGCGTGTCTCACTTAATCCTCCAAAGAGTTAAGTATCGTAATTCAGCCGCCCGTTGGCAATCTCCGGCAGGACTGTAATCGGAACACAAGCCAAATGGGTGTGGATAATAATGTTGGATAACATTATTTGGTAGGCGCGAGCAGCGCCCGGCTTAGAGCCGGGCGGGCACCTCTAAGGTGCCTTCCCCCCTTGCGGCTCGATCCACTCGGGTTCGGGCGGCTTTTCCAGCAGCGCTACGGCCGCCTCGACCAGCTCGGGCAATCCCTGCTGCTGGTCGGCGCTGATCAGTAACGTGCGCACGCCGCGATCGGCAAATGCTTCCTGTGCGGCACGCGCCGCGTCCAACCCGCCGGGCAGGTCGATCTTGTTCAGCGCCACCACCCGCGGCTTGGTAATCAAGTCCGGGGAGTAGGATTCGAGCTCGGCGCCGATGGCGTCGTAGGCTGCCAACGGATCTTCGCGCTGGGGATCGAGCACGTCGATCACGTGGATCAGCGCGCGCGTGCGCTCCACGTGGCGCAGGAACTGCAATCCCAGGCCCGCGCCCTCGCCCGCGCCCTCGATCAGCCCGGGCAGATCGGCGAGCACGATCTCGCGGCCGCCGGGAGCAACGTGGACCCCGAGCAGCGGGCTGAGCGTGGTGAACGGATACCCCGCGACCTTGGGCCTGCGCCGGGTGAGCTTGGAGAGCAATGTGGACTTGCCCGCGTTGGGAAAGCCAACCAGTCCGATATCCGCGATCAGTTTGAGCTCGAGCAGCAGCCAGCCTTCCTGGCCCGGAAAGCCGGGTTCGAACTCGCGCGGCGCTCGATTGGCGTTGCTCAGAAACCGCGCGTTGCCCCGACCGCCGCGTCCGCCCTTGGCCGCCACCCAGGTCGCGCCGGGCCGATCCAGGTCGGCCAGCACAGCGCCGCTCTCCGGATCTTTAACAACCGTGCCCGGCGGCAGGTGCACGATGCGGTCCTCGGCCTTGCGGCCGTGGCGGTCCGAGCCCTTGCCGTGATCGCCGCGATCAGCGCGTATATGCCGATGAAAGCTCAGGTCGATCAGCGTCTGCTTGCTCAGGTCGGCCTTGAAAATCACCGAGCCGCCGTGGCCGCCGTCGCCGCCGTTGGGCCCGCCGCGCGGCACGTACCTCTCCCTACGGAACGATACGCAGCCGTTGCCGCCATCGCCCGAGGCGACCATCACTTTTACTCGATCAACAAACTTCATGGTTCGATCATAACCTGAACAATGCTCCGGGCGCTGAAAAGAAAAACGGACCGGCCCAGGGGCCAGCCCGTTGTCGCTGTTTAATTTGTGATCGCTCAGGATTCGGCCGACATCTCCTTGACGCTGACCTTGGTGCGGTCCTTGCCCATCCGCTCGTAGCACACCACGCCGTCGATCTTGGCGAAGATCGTCCAGTCGCGTCCCACGCCGACGTTGGCGCCGGGGTGAACCCGAGTGCCGAGCTGACGAATCAGGATCGTGCCCGCGTTTACCTGCTCGCCGCCGTAGCGCTTGACGCCGTAGCGCCGACCCGCCGAGTCCCTGCCGTTGCGTGAGCTGCCGCCTGCTTTTTTATGAGCCATTGCTTACTCCTCAGGCCTCGATCTTGACGATCCTGATTTCGGTATACGGCTGACGATGGCCGCGCATCACACGAAAGCCGGTGCGACGCCGCTTCTTGAAAACCATCACCTTCTTGTCGCGCCCCTGTCCGAGCACCTCGGCGGTGACCTTGGCGTTGGGAACGTAGGGCTTGCCGACCTGCAGGTCGCCGTCCTTGGAGATCATCAGCACCTTGTCGATCACGAGTTCGGCGCTGTCCTCGGCCTCGATCTTATGGATCTTGACCACGTCGCCCTCAGCGACCTTCAACTGCTGTCCACCGGATTCTAATACCGCGTACATGATTACACCTTGTGTTACGGGCCCCGATCAAAAAAGAACCGGGCTCGAGCAATTAGAGCGCGGATTTTTACACCCTTTGGGTCCCGTATGTCAAGGGTCTATCGCTGCCGCGCGGTCGGTCGGATAAAAAGAACCTTGCCGATGTTTAATAATCCGGATGCGCAGTGTACCATATAATACTACCTGTACTGTGTTTGAAACGTACAGGCGCGCGTTCCAGTTCTGGATTTGTGCGCCCGTGCAAGCGGTGGACACCAGGGAGATCACGTAATGGCAACGTCGAAGCATACGATATCAACAGCGATCCTTTGCCTGGCGCTAATCGTCGGCCTCACCGCCCCGGCGGCAGCCGACAGCCTATCGAGCATCGCGGGCTGGCCTTACGGAACAGTGGACGCCGAGGGGCTGGGCTATTCCGACGCCCTGGCCGTGGACCAGGAGTGGCCGATTTTCCCGCGCATCGGCGAGATGATCTACCCGGTGCTGGGCATGCCCGCGATCACCGAGCCCGGCGGCGAGTTGACCGTGCTGATGGCCGCGCACTTCGCGGACCGGCTGCTCGATCCGGACAGTTGGCGCGGATACATCACGACCCGCGAAAGCGACCCCTACAATGAGGAAGAGAAGGTCGGCGACGCCGTGGCCCAGACCTATCCGCTGAGCATCGAGTCCGTGGACTACTTAGAGGACTGGGGCGTGTACCAGCTTGGCTGCCGGGTCAACGGAGGAGCGCCCGCCGACGCCTACTCCGTGCGCGTCTCGACGGTATTCTTCGCCGATAAGCAGCTCAACGCGCTGCACGTTGTACGCGAGATCTCGCCGGACCTGACCTTCGCCCACATCACCGACGTGCACATCGACGACCCGCGCGGCGCCTCGGGCGGCAGAATGCTCAACTCGGCCGACTTCCCGGGCTACACCGAAGATGACAAGCAGCTGGTATCGGCAATCGTCGGCCAGCAGATCAGCGAGCTGAACCTGCTCAAGCCGGCGTTCGTATTGCTCAGCGGCGACCTGGTCTACGGACTGGACTACGTCGAGGAATACGGTAACGCCTACGATCTGCTCAAGAACACCCAGGTGCCGATCTTCATGGTCCCGGGCAACCACGACGGCATGGCGAGCATGGTCCGCCAAGCCGACTGGCAGTACGACGGTCTGGACTATTTCCGCCGAACTTTCGGCCCGCCCTACTACAGCTTCGACTACGGCCCGCTGCATGTCGTCGGCCTGAACACTTACGACGGCAGCCGCGAGCGCCGCAATTCGCTGCCGCTGCCGCCGCTGGCAAGCCCGGTGGACAACTACGGCGGCTTCATGACCCAGCCGCAGCTCGATTGGCTCTACGCCGATCTCGAGGCCAACGATGTGGAAGGCCGACAGACGATCGTCTTCGGCCACCACGATATGCGCGGCCCCTACTCTCCCAACACCAAGTTCCCGGCCAAGCCGCTGGGCCTGACCAACGACGAGTGGAACTACGACAGCGAGGTCTGGGACTCGGATCCGGCCGACCCGATCAGCAACGAGACGCCGGAGGTCAACACCGGCGTGCTGGCGCTCAAGGCGTTTGTCGACCACGGCGTGAGCCACGTGTTTCTGGGCCACGTGCATTCGGACTGGGTCGACGTATTCGAGCCCGGCGACGAACTGATCGACTACGAGGGCCGGTCCACGGGCATTGCGACCCAGGGGCCGATGCGCTGGGTGCACACCACCACGGCCTGCTCCTCGATCTACACCGACATGGACTACTGGGGCTACCGGCTGATCGACGTTGAGGGCGGGATATTGCGCGACGTCGATTTCTCGGCCGAGAATTCGCTGCAATCGCTCCCCGCGGGCAACGTCTGGACCCTGCCGCTGACCTACAACGACGGCACCACTAATGTGGTCGAGGTGCTGGCCAACAACTCGCTGTTCCAGCCGGTGACGATCAACCTCGAGTTCTACATGCGCGGCGATGGCACGGGCTACCGCGTTTACGACCTGTTTACTCAGACCCAGCTGCCGATCGTCGACCTGGGCTTGGGCGACGAGGGCGAGACCGTAATCTACGCCCGCGCCGCACTGCCCGCCGCGTGCGAGGCCGCGCAGTTCCCGCCCCAGCCCTGGCAGGGCGGGCTGCACACCATCGTCGCCGCGCCGGACACGGACAACGCTCCTCCCCTGGCCTCCATCGCCGTCGAGCGCGTGGACCACAAGCGGGGCCTGTTCGTGGTCTCGGCCGAGGACAGCTTCGACCCGGACCAGGACGACCGCATCGTGCGTTACGACTGGTTCATCAGCTCCGAGCGCTTCTCAGGCGACCGGCTGACGTTTCACGCGCCGGGCCAGGGTTACTACATCGTGCAACTGATCGTGATGGACGAGCACGGCGCCCAATCGCAGAGCCAGACAACGATTAAACTCGAATACGATGAGGACGAAGAGGAAGAGGGCTGCGGCTGCCAGACCGCGAAAAACGGCCCAACTTCCGCAACGCTGATATTTGTTTTGCTCGGCATGCTATTTCTGCTTGTTGCTCGACGGAGGGCATGAGATGCCAAAACGCCTGTCAATCGCGCTACTGATCGTCGGCCTGCTGGCCGCGCCCGCGGCGGCAATCGACATCCAGAACATGAACCCGGCGCTGACCACCACCGGCCTGATGTCACTGTACAACTCCGACACGTTGGAGATGGGACAGTTCAGCCTGGGTTACCTGGCCAACTACGCGGGCGAGCCGCTGGTGTTCTCGATCGGCGATCGCGGCGATCTGGTGGCGGTCGAAAGCCTGTTCGCCAACCACGTCTACGCCTCGGTGGGCGTGATCAAGCGCCTGGACGTAATGCTCGGCGGCAGCTACAACATGGTCGCCAGCAGCGGTCAGGGCGCGGTCGGGCTCAAGGGCTTTCCCACCAAGGATGCCGACGGCAACGGATTTGGCGATCTACAGGCCGCGCTGAAGATCGGCATTCTCGAGAACAGCCCGGACGGGATTTTCGGCATCGCACTGGTGCCCTTCGGCTCGTTCGCCACCGGCGACGACGCACTGTACATCGGCGCGGGCGCCAACGACTTCGGCGCCAAGCTGGTGCTGGACAAGCGTTTCGACATGGTCAACATCGTGATCAACGGCGGATACCGCTATAAGGGAGCCACCGACGAAATCGAGCCCGCGGGCGAACTGCTGTGGGGCATCGGTCTGGACATCGCGGCTCACCGTCGGATCGACCTGTTCGGCGAGACCTTCGGCAAGACCTCGGATTACGGCGTAGAGGGAATCGACGCCGAGATGCCGATCGAGGCCCAGGCCGGTATTAAGATCTATCCCGGCGCGGGAATCGCGCTGGTGCTCGGCGGCGGTGCGGGTATTACCCCGGGCATCGGCAGCCCGTCCTACCGCGGGTTCGCCGGACTGAGCTTCACCTACCCGCCGCTCGAGCGGCCCAGTCGCGCGGCTTCGGCATCCGCGTCGGCAGCGCCCACGGCCGACCCGGATCGCGACAACCTGACCAACCTCGAGGAGAAGCAGGCCAACACCAATCCGAACAATCCCGACAGCGACGGCGACGGACTGCTTGACGGCGAGGAGCTCAAAGTTACGCTCACCGATCCGCGCGATGCCGACAGCGACGACGACGGCCTGTCCGACGGCCAAGAGGTCAAAATCGCCAACACCGATCCGCGCAACGTCGATACCGACGGCGACGGCATCGAGGACGGCCGCGAGGTCAACGAGCTCAAGAGCGATCCGCTCAAGGCCGACACCGACGGCGACCGCATCGCCGACGCAACGGACCAATGCCCGCTGCAGGCCGAGACCTTCAACAACTACCGCGACGACGACGGCTGCCCCGAGGTCGAGATCGACCGCCGCCCCAGCGGCGTGGTGCTCTTCGCCGAGGAGATCCGGCTGCCCACGCCGATCGTTTTTGCCCAGGGTAGCGACAAGCGCGTATCGGCCGAGAGCCTGACGATGCTCAACGACATCTCCAACATCCTGATGGCCCATCCCGAGCTGACCGTTGAAATCAGGGTGCACACCGACGATGTCGGCGAGGCCGACGAGCTGCAGCAGCTCAGCGAGCGTCGCGCTCAGACCCTGCGCAACTACCTGGTGCGCCGCGGAATCACGGCCGGACGGCTGAAGACCAAGGGCATGGGAAGCGCCGAGCCGATCGCCCGAGTGGAGTTCCTGGTCATTAAATAGCCTTGCTCCCTGTTGCCGACGGGCCGGGCTTGAGAGCGGAGCGAACCGCCCTGCCCGGCTCGCGGCTTTAAGACGCCGCTATTGAGAGTAGAATGTGAGCCGCAGCATAAGCCTGATGAACAGTCCGGGTTAAAAAAGTCCATGCGCAATCCTATCCGATCGATTCGTGCGGGATTGGCCCGGCTTGTCTCGGAACACGTCAGCCCATGGCGCATCGGACTGGCCGTGGCCGCGGGCGTGATCATCGGGCTGACGCCCTTTTACAGCCTGCACACGCTGATGACCCTTGGCCTGGCCTACGCTTTGCGATTGAACAAACTCGCCTCGCTGCTGGGCACTCAGGTCAGCAACCCGATCATCGCCCTGCCCGTGATCTACGCCTGCGTACACGTAGGCAACCGGATTCTCTACGGCGCTTGGTACCACGTCAGCTTCTCCGATTTCAGCCTGGTGCAAGCCAAGGTGCTGTTCCTGGATTGGCTGGTCGGCGGACTGGTGCTCGGTGTGCTGCTCGGCACCCTGCTGGGTCTGTTCAGCGCTTGGCTGGTTGTGCGGCGCCGTAAACGGCTCGCCGCTAGGACCCAAGATCCAGCAGCGGTGGGGTCCGCGAAGTAGATGCCCAAAACCTCGCTGATTTTGATTATCGTCAATCAACGACCCCTGCGCGGCCACGGCCGCGTGAGATAATTGATTGATGTGCGCCAAGCTCCTGTAGTACTATTTTCAAAACATAAGGGGCCCTTGAGGAGAAACACTATGTCGAATTATAAATGGTTCAGCCTATGGCTGGTTATCCTACTGGCAATCGCCATGCTGTTTACGGTGACTTGCTCGTCCGATGACGACGACGACGATCATTCCGGCGACGATGACGACGATGATGATGACGACGATGATGACGACGACGATGATGACGATGATGTTGTGGTCGATTACGCCTGGGCTGTAGGCTTCAAGGGAACCCTTGCACCCGAGGGCAACGAGCTAACCGGCCTGACCCTACAGCGCGACGCCAAGGGCAGCTGGAGCGAGGTGGCCGTGCCCGAACGCGCCGAAGGCGTATCCTGGACCCTCGACGCCGTGGATTTCGTATCCGCAACCGCGGGCTACGCCGTTGGCAACGACGAAGATGTGGGCATCGCCCTGCAGTATACGGGCAAGGGCTGGGCTGATATCGACTTCAGCGGCATTACCCTTCCCGAGTCCTTCGAGCTTCACGACGTCGACTTCTGTTCCGCGGATTTCGGCTTCGTAGCCGGCCGCGACGGAACCCAGGCCCTGATCTATCGCTACAGCAACGGCACCTGGAGCGACGTGGCGCCGACCTATCTAACCGACTGGTATCTCAATACTGTAACCTGTATCTCCCAGAGCGAAGCCTGGTTCGCCGGGGCCGAGTTCCCCACAACCGGCGGCAAGACCGGCCTGGTGCTCAAGTGGACGAACGAAGGCTTTGGCGAGCCCTACCTAATGCCCGAGATCTCCGCCGATTGGGAATTCTACGCCCTGGGCATCAGCCCGGATAAGGCGATCGACTCGTTCGTCGCGGGTTACAACACGGCCGGATCCGAGTCGGTGACCATGATCTACAAACCCGAATTCGACACCTGGGAACTGACTCCGCCGCTCTTCTCAATCAGCGACGTTAACATCGGCTCGGTGACCCACACCGGAGACGCGGTGCTGATCGTGGGCAATGACAACAGCGGCGCCGCCAGCGGCGGACAGGTCGGCTTTGTCAGCGGCGAAAGCTTCGAGGAGATCCCGCCCGACTTGGCGTACGACACCTGGGCTCTTATCGGCGGCACCCTTGACACCGCTAATGTGCCCTGGGTCTGCGGCGTTTACTTCGACACCGAGCTGGAACAGGGCCGAGGAATCCTCACCAAATATACTGGCGACTCCTGGTCCGACGAGACCCTGCCGACATTCGAGGACACGATCAGCGTCCAGCTCAACGACCTGACCGTTCACTAGTACCAACCGCGAATTCAACACTAAGGGCGGCCATTGCGGCCGCCCTTTTGCAGCTTGGAGCTGCCGCAAAACTCGCGATCGTACCAGTCTCGTGGGTCAACGACGCTCGCCGCGACGTAAAGCGGCTCAGCGGCAACAACCTGCGCACCCTTGATACAGCTTGGAGCTGCCGCAAAACTCGTGATCGTATTAGTCTCGTGGGTCAACGACGCTCGCCGCGACGTAAAGAGAACCAACCGGTAAGAGCTGGATTAACTGCGGCTGGAAGCTGCCGCAGCAGTGGAAGCTTGATGATTAGAACTAGTGGGTGACGCCGATGCCCAACGGCTCCCAGTTCGAACTAATCTGCGGCAGGTCGATCTGAGACCACTGTGCGCCGTTCCAGTACAGGGCGATCCCCTGGTCGTCCTGCACGGACTTGCCAACGGCGTAGGCCTCGGTCTGGCTGACCATGGCGATATCGTTGAGCAACCATTGACCGTCGACGTCCGGCAGATCCTGTTTCTCCCAGTCGCCGACGTTGAAGCGGTAGACGATCCCCTTGCCCAGGCTCTCGCCGCAAATAAATCCCAACGAGCTGCTGATGAAGTTCACGCCGTTGAGCTCCATCCGCGTGTCCTCAACGTCGACCTGCTGCCACGGGCCCTCGGACTTATACAGCGTTACGGGCCGCGACACGGTCCCCGAGTTGTCCACGCCCACGCTCCATACCGCGCCGGTTCCGGCGAACGATACCGCGTGCAGTTCCCAGTCGTCGGACACGTCGGGAAGAGTGTAGTCGATCCACTCCGCGTCCTTCCAACGCAGGATCACGCCCTGTCGGCTGCCGTTGCGACCCGAGTGGCCCACGGCAAAGCCGTTCTCGTTCGAGAGCATGTCCAGGTCGAGCAGCTCCCACTCCGATCCGACCTGCGGCAGGTCGCGGTTGTGCCAGCTGTTGCCGTCGTAGTGCAGTAGCAACCCCACCGGAGAGGCGAGATTCTCTTGGTCCGATCCCGCGGCCACCACGTGGTCATCGGCGATGTCCACGGCGTTGAGCGACCATTTTTCAGGAGCGCTCGAGGGGGAGATCGAGCTCCATTTCTCGCCGTTGAAATAGGCGATCAGCCCCTGATACTCGGATAGCAGGTTGCCCACCGCCACGGCGTAGTTCGCACCGCCCACGGCGACTTGCTTCAGGTCCCAGTTGCCGTCCGGATCGAGGGGGTCGAGCCTTTTCCAGCCGTCCTGCTCGCGTTGCAGCAGCACTCCCCGGCCCCCGACCCAGTCTTTGCCTGCGATCCAGACCATCTGCCCGTCGTCGTCGTCGCCATTATCGTCGTCGTCAATAACGTCGTCGTCGGATTGATCGACTGGGGTCGAAGTATCCAGACAGCCCAGGAACGGAACTGCGCACAGTCCCACAACGCAAAGCAACACAAAGCAGACTACGAGCCCGTAGCGTCTCATCGGATGAGTCTCCCAAGAAGCCTAAGTATTTGCTTTCATAGTATGCACCACCGATCAAGTGTCAACAATTGACTGGCGTAAAAAGGGCGTGCTAACCTCCGCAGACTATGGGTAGAGCTTGGCGATATCTGCTTGGTGCGGCCGTAATCGTTTTGATTGCCGGCCTGCTGCTTAACTACAACAGCCCTGCGCCCTTCCAGGCGTTCGACGATCTGAACGACGGACAAAAAGCACAGATTCTCGAGCTGACCCGCGCCTGCCTCGCGGGCGAAATCGACGATCAAGGATTGGCAAACGGGCTGCCCGATCTGCCTCCTGATAACGGCCGGGCGGCAGTGGTCGTCACGCTCTGGCCCGCGTGGGAAATGCAGGAGCTGCGCCGCTCGGTGCAGCGCGCCAGCGAAATCGCACTGCGACACATTGACCCCGAAGCGCGCGCGCTCAGCGTTGCGCCGCCCGAGCCGACCCGGCTGCGCGCGGCCGCGTCGGGCGAGAGCTACGCCTCGGCCCTGGCCGCGTCACGCTCGGCGCTGATCGACATCGGCCTGGATCCGCGGCTGCTCGACTGCTATCGACTGCAGGTCGAGCTGGTGCGCGAGATCGACCGGCTGCGGCTGCTCAGCGACTTCTTCACCAACCGTTCGTTGCAACGCGGCGTGAGCGGCGTGGCCTGGTCCGACGGTCAAGCGCTGAGCTGCGCCATGCCCGACGACTCGGTGCGCCTCGAGCTGCACCCGCGCAACTTCATCTCCCGACTCAAGGCCGGGCGCGGGATCGAGATCCCGCTGCAGCTCGACCAGGGACTCTACCGCTTTCGCACCGACTCGTTCATCGAACATTTCCCGGGGCGCGGCGTACAGTCGATCTACCGCGTCGGCGGCCGGATCGACGAGATCTCGCCTGCACAGATCGAGCGCGCCTGCCTGATCGGCGGCGACTTTCTGCTGCGGCTGCTCAAGCCCAACGGCAAGTTCTACTACCGCTACTACCCGCTTAGGCGCAAAACCGCGCGCGACGACCCGCAGGCCCTGCTCGGGCGCTACCTGATAGGCGACGGATTCGACGATAAGGGCTACAACCTGCTGCGGCACTGCGGAACCACCTACTCGCTGATGCAGCTCTACGACGCCACGGGCCTCGAGCGCTTCCGCGAGGGGGGCGAGCGCGCCCTGGGCTGGATGCTCAAACGCGCGGTGCCGATGCCCGGAGTTCCCGGCGCGCTGGTGATGCTTGAGGACGGCCGCAATCAGGCCAAGCTCGGCGGCGCGGGTCTGGCGATCCTGGCCCTGGTGGCCCACGCGCGGGCCACGGGCGACATGTCGCACAAGGACGCGATGGACGGCCTGGCGCGCGGGATCTGCCAGCTACAGCTTCCCAACGGCGACTTCATCAACTACGCCTCGATGAACCCGAATCGGCCCGCCAAGAACCGGCGCTCGATCTACTACCCGGGAGAGGCGATTTTCGGCCTGGTTCGGCTCTACCAGCTCGACGGCAATCCGCAGTGGCTCGAGTACGCGCGGCGCGGCGCGGATTTCCTGGTGCACGACCGCTGGAAAGTCCTCTGGATGCAGATGTACGTGCCGCCCGACGCCTGGATGATGCTCGCCCTGGAAGAGCTGCACGAGGTCACCGGCGATCCGGCCTACCGCGACTACGCCTACCTGCTGGCCCAGAACATGATCAAGGATCAGTACCTGACGCGCGCGCCGTTCCCCGACTGGCTGGGCGGCTACAGCACCAGCCGCAAGCTCGACCTGTGGATCGGGCCGGTGAGCACGCCCAACGTCACGCCCGCGGGCAGCCGGATGGAAGGCTTTACCGCGGTCTACCTGCTGGCCCAGCGCGAGGGCGACCGCGAGATGATGGACCGCATCTACCGCACGATCCGCGCCGGCACCACCTTCCAGATCTCAACGATGATCCGGCCCGAGACCGCCTTCCTCTACCCCGACCCGTCAATGGCCCTAGGCGGCTTTCGTCACAACAGCTCGTACAGCAAAATCCAGATCGACTACAACCAGCACAACATCTCAGGACTGCTGATCGCCCGCCAAATCATGCTCCAGCGCGAGGCACTTTAACAAAACTCGCGTATCACCAGGTTTTTTGTAATACAGCGTGCCTCTCCGCGACGGCACCTTGGCAGCATGGCTCGCGTACAACCACAGTTGTAATACAACAGCCCGCCCCACGAGCGGCAGGACGCTGATTCTAGATAAGATGTGTAAATGCTCGCCGGGACCGGCCCGCTGTTAATCGGCCGCGCAGCGGAATCCGACTGTGAGGTTGGGCTGGTCGGGCAGTCGGCCGTCACGGTAGCTGGTCCTGATCATGTACGCTCCGTCGAAGAACGACCCGCCGCGTACGACCTTGTACTCTCCCGTGGGCGGACCCTGCGGGTTATACAGCGTATCGGGATACAGTGCGGGATCGTAGTAGTCCGCGGCGTACCAATCCGCGACCCATTCGCTGACGTTGCCTGCCATGTCGTAAATGCCGTAGGGGCTGGTCCAAAGCGTAAATAATCCGACCGGCGTGGTGTCGCCGTAGCAGCCGGTGAATTTGTTCCCCTGGTCGTCGCTGATGATCTTGCCGTAGTTGGCCTTTAAACAGTCCGGATAGTCCGGACCCCAGGGCCAGGAGCGGTCGTCGGCGCTGCCGCGTGCGGCCTTCTCCCACTGGGCCTCGGTCGGCAGCCGGCGTCCGCGCCAGGTGCAATACTGTTCGGCCTGATACCAGGTGACGCCCAACACCGGATATTGGTCGAAGTCCGGGTTGGTGTAGTACCAATCGTTGGTGAATGAGTTGGTGATCTTGGGCTCGGAGCAGACGTCCTCCAGCACACAGGAGCGGTACTGGGCGTTGGTCGTCTCGTAGCGCTCGATGCTAAACGCGCTGACCTCGACCACCGAGCGCGGCCATTCGTCGTAGTGCCCCTGCTCCGGATCATCGCCGAACAGCTGGTCCAGGCCGTTGCTCGGGCTGCCGCGTAAAAATCCGCCGGCAGGGATCTGCACCAGCGGCGAGGCGTCGGCCCCGGTGTAATAAGGCGAGTCGAACTCCAGGTCGTCCTGCTGCTCGCAGCCGATGACGAACAGCAAAAGTCCCAGACCCGCGATTAGTGCAATGCTTGTTCTCATGAGCGTCATCCGTTTTATTTTCGATCTTATCCCACGACGCGGCGTTTTCACAATGCCGCTTCCAGCGCCGCTGCAACCTGCTTTGCGGCAGCGTCCGCCCGTTGCATCAGCGAGTCGACCTCCGATTGCAGCTCGCCGCGCTGCTGCTCGGGCAGAGTCGAAAGGTTGATCAACACGTTGAGCCGCGCTCCGAGCAGCGCGCTGTGGGCCAGATCCGCGGCCACGCCCACGTCGGTGATCGCGTTGGGATTGCCGATCTGAACCATTCGTTGCGCCATACCCAGCACCTCGAACGCCGAGCGCAGCGTGGTCAGCGGCACCAGGGTCATGCGTTGCGCAGCCTCGCCAATTGCCGCGCGACGCGCCGCTTTTTCATCGTCGGTCTGTTTGGGCGCTCGCCGCGCTTCGATGAACGCGGTGAACGCATCGGAGTCCTCCTGCACCAGGTTGGTCAACCGATCGCGCAATGACTCGCCGCGGCCCAGTAGTTCGCCCAGCTCCTCGGCAGCCTGCTCGTCGGCCTTCTTCAGCGTAATGCGCGCCACCATGCACACCAACGAGGCGGCCAGCGCTCCGGCCAACGCCGCGGCCGATCCGCCGCCGGGCGCGGGTTCGGCGTCGGCGAATCTGCCCAACAGTCGGTCGAGGTCGCAGTCGATCAGCCCGCTCATCATCGATCCTCCAGCATCAGCTCCAGCACTTTTTTGTCGGGGTCGAACGGCCCCAGCCGGTCCAGGCCCAGGTACTCCACGGCGCGCGCCACCGCTCTGCGCTGATCCTCGTCGGCCGATCCGCCGGCGTGAATCGCAGTGTCCAGCAGCGCCTGCAGCGGCGCCAGCCCGACCAGCTCGCTGCCGTCCGCATCGGCCCCGCGCTCGCGCGCCAGCTCGCGCACCGTGTCAAACGCCTTGTGCATCGAGGTGCAGCGAAAGTCCGTGAGATTCATGCTCACCTGGGCCAGGCCCTGAGTCTCGAGCAGTACGCCCATGCCCTTGACCTCGGGCAGCATGCCGGGCACGCGCTCACCCTCGCGCTTGTAGCCCGAGGTGCGCACGCGCCGCGCAATCTCGTTGGCCAGTTCCTCGTCGTCACAATTGAGGTTGACGTTGTAGGCGATCAGGAACGGCCGCGCGCCGACCAACGCCGCGCCGAAGCGCGGCACAAAACGCGCCGGGCCGAAGTCCGGTCGCTGCTGCGGATCGGCCAGCCGCTGGGCCAACGCCTCGTACTGCCCCTTGCGCGCCTTGGTCAGGTTGGCGAACTCGGGCCGTGCGGCAGCCGCGCCGTAGAGGTAGACCGGCACGTCAAGCTGGTCGGCGATGCTCACGGCAGCGGCCCGCGCCAGGGCCGCGGCGCCGTTGATGTCGATCCCGCGTACGGGCACGAAGGGCAGCACGTCCAACGCGCCCAGCCGTGGATGTCCGCCGTGGTGTTCGCTCATGTCGATCTGTTCGAAGCAGGCCCGGGCGCAGGCCAGCGCGCCCTGGGACACCGCGCGGGGGCTGCCCACGAAAGTCAGCACCGTGCGGTTGTAGTCCGCGTCGGACTCGGCCGAGAGCACCTTGACCCCGGGCACCGCGCGCACGGCGCCGACGATGGCCTCGATTGTGGCCTCGTCACGCCCCTCGCTGAAGTTGGGTACGCACTCAACCAGTTCTTTCATCGTCCCTCTCCGTCATTGTATACGTTCCAGCCGCCCCTTGAGTCCCAGCTCGCGTTCGATGCGCCGCAGGGCCAGAAACGCATCGACCTCCGCGTCGAACGGTCCGACCCGCACCTGTTGCTGCACACCGGCAACGCGCGGCCGCGCGCCGTAGCCCAGGACGGCGACCATCTCGGCGGCCGATGCGGCGGAGCGCTCGTCGCCAAACGGGCCGAGCACAATAGCGAAAGCGTCCTGCGTCTGATAGGTCAGCGGATTGTCGTGCACCGGCGAGGAGCTGCGCAGCAGCAGCCGCGCCTGCTCGGCCTGCTCGCTGCTGCCGAAGATCAGCGTAGCGTTGAACATCCGCGCCGCGGCCCCGGGCTCGGCCAAGGCCAGGTGCGCCCTGCCCGCGATCAACAGCGCCCGCGGCAGCTGCTCCGGATCGCCATCGGGAATCAATGTGCGGCACAATTCAATGGCCTGGCGCGGCCGTCCGGCCTCGAGTTCGATCTGTGCTAAATCGACCCGTGCCGCGTCGATCGGCCCATAGCCCTCCGAAGCAGCCTCGAGCAGCGCCCGCAGATCGCGGGCCGCCAGGTCGGGGTGGCCGCGCGCCCGGTGACAATCCGCGGCCAGCCGATGGGCGCGCAGTACTTCCGGCACGGAATACTTACCCTCGATCAAGACCCGGGTCGCCTCAAGGGCCGAGGCGTAGTCGCCCAGCAGATAGCTCAGCTCGGCCAAAGCCAGGGCCGCGCTCCCGGCCTCCGCGCCCTGAGGCTCGATGCGCAGCACCTGGCGATAGACCGCGATCCGGCCCAGGGCCTGGTCCGAGCAATCGGCCGAGCAAAGCAGCAGCGCCGCAGTCTGGGGGTCATCGGGATGATGGTCGAGATAGCGGCCGACCTCGCGGCAGAAATGTGGCAGATTGCCCCCAGCGTGCAGCGCGAGCAGCGATTGGGCCGACGCATCCTGGGCAGCCGCCGCCCCGGGCAGGCAGCACAGGATCAACAGCAGCAGGCCCAGCGGCCTCAAAACAATATCAATCGTCGTAGGTTTGGTCGGCGTCCGAGCGCAGGTCGTCGGCCTCCTGCGGCTCGCCGCGCAGCCGAATCAGCTCGTCCTCGAGCTGCTCGATGCGGCGGTTCTTGCGGCGGATTATCCGGCGCTGGCGCAGGATGGTGCGAATCTCGAACAGCGCGAACAGCAGCGCTCCGCCAAAGAAGCTGAACAGGGCCACGATGATCACCGGCGTCTGGTACAGCGTTGGCTGATAGCTCGATGCGAATAATCCGGGCAGCAGTCCTTTGAGCTCGAACTTGAACATCACCATCGTGTCGAACAGGCCCAGGGAGTTGCCGTAGCCCAGCAGGAACAGGAAAGCAAAGAACAGCAGAATGATCAGCCACTTTAAAAAACGCATCAGTTCCCCTCCCCAGCCTTAAATTCACCTACGAGCTGATCGTAGGTGTTGAGGATATGCTCGGAGATCACGCGCAGCTCGCCGACTACGGTCATGAAGTTGGTGTCGCCGTTCCAGCGCGGAACCACGTGAATGTGAACATGGTCCAGCACGCCCGCGCCCGCGACTTGACCCAGGTTGATCCCCACGTTGAACCCCTGCGGATCGAACTTCGCCTTAAGCGCGCGCACGCACTCGTCGACCAGGTCGAACATCTCGAGCCGCACTTCGCGGTCGATCAACTCGATCTGGCCCAGGTGGGCGTAGGGCGCGACCATCAGGTGTCCGTTGGAGTACGGATAGCGGTTCATCATCACGTAGGCTGCTTTACCACGGCGCAAAATCAGCCGCTCGCGGTCGCCCGCAGGATCGGGCAGATCGCAGAAGATGCAGCCCTCGCTTTTGGGTCCCTTGATGTATTCCATGCGCCACGGCGCCCAGAGCCTGTCCATCGCTCCTCCGCTCACAGCTCGATCACTCGCGGTTTAATCCCGCCGTTGATTTCGATTATGCCAACACTGGGCCTAGGTGTGAAGCGCGGATCAGTGGCTGAGCCCGGATTGAAGAACGTCACATCGCCGATGCGCTCGATGCGCGCGCAATGGGTATGTCCGTGGACCAGCAGCTCCGGCGGCTCGTCGAACAGCCCCAGCAGGCGTTGCTCGATCCCCTCGGGAGCGCCCCAGCCGTGGGCCAGGCCGATGCGCCGCCCCTCGAGTTCGATCATCCGTGTCTGCGGCAAACGCGAGCGAGTGTAGGCCGAATCCATGTTGCCGGCCACCATCAGCAGCTCGCAATCACGGGCATAGGGCTCAAATACTTCGAGGTCGATCAAGTCACCGGCGTGCAATACAAGGTCTACGCCAAACAGCGGGCCGGCAAAGATCCTGTCCAGCGATCGCCTATCGGATCCGCTCGTCAGGTGGGTGTCGGAGATTACCCCGACCCGCATATCATCAATAGTCCACGAGCTTCTTCAGGCTCTTCCCCGCCTTGAAAAACGGTACGTTCTTGCTGTCGACCGAAACCTTGTCGCCGGTCTTGGGGTTGCGACCGGCGCGCGCACGGCGCTTGCGCAGGCTGAAGCTGCCGAAGCCGCGAATCTCGATCCGCTCGCCGCCGGCCAACGCCTCAGTCATGTTATCGAAGATCGTGTTGACGATTACTTCAGCATCTTTCTTGCGGCCACCTGGAATTCTCTCGGCCACCTTGTTGATCAATTCGCTCTTGGTCATCCGAAGCTCCCTCCGGTCTTGCATAAAATTACTGGCAGTAAAGCAGTTTCAAATCGCCTGTATCGTGCTGCGCCGCAGCGTCGAAAAACGCGTCGGCCGCTCCGCGGAATAGCATGTAGAACAGTCCGCGCTGCTGCCTGCGCGGAGGATATATCACGTTGGGCTCGTCCTCAATCCCGGCTAGTTGCGCCGCAAGGTCAATGGCGACCTGCAGGTTGCCCAGCTCGTCGACAAATCCCAATTCGAGGGCCTGCTGGCCGGAGAAGACACGTCCGTCGGCATTCTCGCGAACCAGCGACTGGTCCATGCTGCGGCCCTCGACGATCGCCCCCACGAACTGGTCGAGCACCGATTCGATCATAGTCTGCAACAGGTCGCGCTCATCCTGGGACATCTCTCGGGTCGGAGAGCCGATGTCCTTGAAGCGACCGGTCTTGATCACGTTGCTCTTGAGCCCGGCCCATTCGTACACGCCCTCGTAGTTGAGAAACTCCATCACCACGCCGATGCTTCCGGTGATCGTGCCCGGATTGGCCACGATGCGGTCCGCGGCCGCAGCGATGTAATAGCCCCCGGATGCGGCCACCGAGCCCATCGAGGCGACAACCGGCTTGCCGTCCTCATTGCCCTGGTTGCGGATGCGCATCACCTCTTGGTAGATCTCCTGGGAGGGCCCCACGGTTCCGCCGGGCGACTCGATGCGCAGAATGATCGCCTTGATCCCGCCGTCGTCGTCATATTTGCGAAGTTGCTCGATCACGCCGCGCGAGTCGAGAATCACCCCTCGTATTTCAATGATCGCCACAGAGTCGCCGAGATTGAACAGCGAACTCTCGCCACGCAACCCGCGCAGCATCCAAAGCGAAAGCACGAGCATCGAACCGAATATTACCAGCACGATGCTGGTGATTATAAAGCCGAAGAGTATGGGTCGCTTTCGCAACGCCTAACCTCCCACGTGGCTCGGCTCAGTCCTGCTTGTCCTGGTCGTCTTGCTCTACGTCGTCGTCCGAGTCGGCACTGTCTGTCTTGGTCTCGTCCTGCTTCTCTTCATCGTCGGTCTCTTCGACCGGCGCATCGTCAGCCTCTTCAACCGGCTCGTCGACGGTCTCCTCGACCGGCTCATCAACGGCCTCTTCAACCGGCTCGGCGCCAGCTTCTTCGACGGGCTCGTCAGCAGCCTCTTCTTTAGCCTCTTCGACGGGCTCATCAGCAGGCTCTTCTTTAGCCTCTTCGACCGGCTCGTCGACGGCCTCTTCAACCGGCTCATCGGCGGCCTCTTCAATTGGCTCGTCGCCAGGCTCTTCTTTAGCTTCTTCAACCGGCTCATCGGCGGCCTCTTCAACCGGCTCGTCGCCAGCCTCTTCAGCCGGCTCGTCACCAGCTTCTTCAGCCGGCTCTTCGCCTGCCTCGGTCGTGGTCTCGGCATTGGCCGCAGCCTGCTTGATCAGATCGCCGATGCTCGATGTGCCGCTCTCCTGGCGCTTGATGTAATCATGGACGTCGTCCGCCTCCGACTTTTCTTGGAGGCTCTTGATCGACAGACGAATCTTGCGCTCGCCCTGATCGATGCTGATGATCTCGGCTTTGATCTTGTCGCCGACCTTGGCGATGGTGTTCGGGTCTTCGACCTTCTTGCGGCCCAGCTCGCTGACGTGAATCAGTCCTTCGATGCCGTCCTCGAGGAACACGAAGATGCCGAAGTCGGTGATGTTGAGCACCTCGCCCTCGACCACCTGCCGCACGCTGTAGCGGTTGGGGATCGTTGACCACGGATCGGGGGTAAGCTGCTTGACGCCCAGGCTGAAGCGCTCGTTCTCGCGGTCGATGTTGAGCACCACGGCCTCGACCTCTTGGCTCTTCTTATACATCTCGCCGGGATGGCGCACGCGCTGGGTCCAGGAGATGTCCGAAATGTGGATCAGGCCGTCGATCCCTTCCTCGATGCCGACGAAAATGCCGAAATCGGTGATGTTGCGGATCTTGCCCACGATACGGGTGCCCACCGGGTATTTATCTTCGACCACTACCCAGGGATTGGGCTCGGTCTGCTTGAGTCCGAGGCTGATCCGGCGCTGGTCCTTCTTAAGGTCGAGCACTACCGACTCGACCTCGTCGCTGACGTTGAGCACCTTGCTCGGGTGTTTGACCTTCTTGGTCCAGCTCATCTCGGAAACGTGGATCAGGCCCTCGATCCCCTCCTCGAGCTCGACGAATGCGCCGTAGTCGGTGAGGCTGACGACCTTGCCGGTAACGCGATCGTCGATCTGGTAGCGATCGTCCACCGACAGCCAGGGGTCGGGCGAGAGCTGCTTGAGTCCCAGGCTGACCCGCTGACGCTCCTCGTCGTACTTGAGCACGCGGACCTGGATCTCGTCGCCGATCTCGAGCTTCTCGCTGGGGTGGCTGATGCGGCCCCAGGTCATGTCGGTAATATGCAGCAGACCGTCGATTCCGCCCAGGTCGATGAACGCGCCGTACTCGGTGATGTTCTTGACGATGCCGTCCATCACCTCGCCCTCTTCGAGCTTGGCCAGCGTCTTCTGGCGCAGCTCCTCGCGATCTTTCTCGAGCAGAGCGCGGCGGCTGAGCACGATGTTGCCCCGGCGCTTGTTGAACTTGAGAATTTTAAATCGATCCTCTTTGCCGATCAACGCCTCGAGGTTGCGCACGGGACGCAGGTCGACTTGCGATCCGGGCAGGAAGCCGCGGATGCCGATGTCGACCGCCAGTCCGCCCTTGACTCGGCTGACGATCCGGCCCTCGATCGCCTCGTCGTTATCGTAGGCCTTGGCGATTTTGTCCCAGATTTTCATCTTGTCCGCTTTTTCCTTGGACAAGACGATGTTGCCTTCATCGTCCTCTTGGCTCTCGATCAGCACGTTGACCGTATCGCCGACCTTGACGTTTTGGTCGCTGTCGGAGTTGAGGAACTCGGACATGTGGACAGCGCCCTCGGACTTGTAGCCCACGTCGATCACGACCATCTCACGATGGATGGCGATCACCCTACCGGGAACCACCTCTCCTTCCTTGAGATTGACCGTGGACATTTCCAGCAGCTCCTCAAAGCTTACCGGACTTTCATCCAAGTCGCCCTCGGTCGTTTGTTCGACCTGCTGTTCGGGACTGACGTTTTCAGCCTCTTGCGTTTCAGGGGCCGTCTGCTCAGACGGGTCTTGCGTTCTGTCTTTTTCTTCCATTCGGTGTTCAACCTCTAAACTATTGGATTTGCTTTACGCGGGCCCGCTGGGCCGGGTAAAAAGCAGGGGCGCATCATAGCCGAGCGCATGGGCCATGACAAGCGAATTGTCTATTTTTTTCGCGCCTGCTCAACGATTTCCAATACGCGCCCGATCACCTGCTCCAGGCTCAGCTCGGTGGTGTCCAACTCGTGCGCGTCCGCGACCCTAATTAGCGGCGCGAGTTCGCGACTGCTGTCGTCAGCGTCGCGCTTGCGCATCTGCTCCAGGGTGGCGCTCAGATCCTCGTCAATCCCGCGTCCGGCCAGCTCGCAATTGCGCCGCTGCGCGCGCACCAGTGCCGAGGCGCAAAGAAAGATTTTGACCTCGGCGTCGGGAAACACATGACTGCCGATGTCGCGCCCCTCCATCACCACGCCGCCCGCGGCTCCCATCCGGCGCTGCAGATCGACCATCGCACGGCGCACCGCCGGCCGGGCCGAAACCGCGGACGCGGCCAACGAGATCTCGGGCGTGCGGATCAGCCGCTCAACGTCCTCGCCGTTGAGCACGATGTGCTGCCCGTCCCGGACCGGTTTGAAATAAAGATTGATCTCGGAGCACAGCGCAGACAGGCCTTGATCGTCGTGTTCAGCGATTGCTGCGCGCTGCGCGGCCAGGGCCACGGCGCGGTACATCGCTCCGGTGTCGATGTAGGTGAATCCCAGGCTGCGGGCCACGCTACGGCTGACCGTGCTCTTGCCCGCACCGGACGGTCCGTCGATCGCCACCACCGGCTCGCGGCTTTCGGCGCTCACTGGATCGATCCTCCCAGCGAATTGAACTGCTGCACGAACTCCGGGTAGCTCACCGCTATCGCCTCGGCACCCTCCACGCTCACGCCGCGCTGGGTGACCGCACCGATCGCCAGCGCGGCCAGGGCCAGGCGATGGTCGCCGCGCGAACGGATCGTGCCGCCGAGCAACGGCCCGTCCAGGCCGTGGATCAACATTCCATCGTCGGTGGCCTCGGCACTTCCGCCCAGGGCGTTGATCGCATCGACCGTGCCCGCAATACGATCGCTCTCTTTGTGCCGCAGTTCGGCCGCGTCCTTGATCACGGTCTCGCCGCGGGCCATGGACGCGATCAACGCCAGCACCACCAGCTCGTCAATGGTGCGCGGCACCAGCCGACCCAGGATCGTGCAGCCGCGCAGCGCTCCGTAGCGCATCACCAGATCGCCCACCGGCTCGCCGTCGACATCGCGCAGGTTCTGGGTTTCAAAACGCGCGCCCATATTGCGCAGCACCTCGAGAAACCCGGTGCGCGTGGGGTTGAGGCACAAATCTCGAACCACGACACGCGAGCGTCGGATGAACGGTGCGGCCGCGCACAGAAACGCGGCGGACGAGGGATCGCCGGGCACGCGCAGCGCGGCCGGTCCCAAGTCCAGCGGGCCGCGCAGGGACACGCGCGGGAACTCGGTGCAAAGATCGGCTCCGAGAAAGCACAGCATGCGTTCGGTGTGGTCGCGGGTCGGCGCGGGCTCCTCGACCTGGGTCAGTCCGTGTGCGAATCCACCGGCGATCAGGATCATCGACTTGACCTGGGCCGAGGCGATTTCGAGCCGGTGCAGCCGCGGACGCACGCCGCGACACTCGATGTAAAGCGGCGCGCGGGTCCCGTCTTGCGGTCCACCGATCAGCGCGCCCATCTTGCGCAGCGGAGCGCTGATGCGTCCCATCGGTCGCTTTTGCAGGCTCTTATCGCCACCAAGCGTCGTCGTAATCCGCGCACCGGCGACCAGCCCCGAGAGCAGCCGCAACGTGGTGCCCGAGTTGCCGCAATCCAGCGCCGAGTCCGGCTGGCGAAATCCGCCGAGCCCTTGGCCGTTAATCAGCGCGTCGCAGCCGTCGAGCTGTAAATCCACGCCCAGCCGCGCCAGGCACCAGGCAGTGGCACGCACGTCAGCGCCCTGGGCCAGCCCGCTGATCTCGACCCGGCCCTGGCACAACGAACCGAGGATCAGCGCCCGATGGCTGATCGACTTGTCGCCCGGCGGACGCACCTCGCCGCGCATGCGCTCCACGGGCAGCGATTTGAGTTTGGCCTTCAGCACGGCGCCCCTCCCTGCCCGGACCAGATCGCCATTGCCGCATCCAAATTTTGGGGATCGTCGAGCCAACGCACGTCGGCCTGGCCGCGAAACCATGTCAGCTGGCGTTTGGCCAGACGCCGCGTGTCGCGCTTGACCAGGCGCCGCGCCTCGTCAAGGTCGTACTCACCGGCCAAGTGCGCCACCACCTGGCGGTAGCCGATGGCCTTGAACGCGGGGAGCGCGGGCTGCAATCCGGCGGCGAGCAGCGCGGCCACCTCATGCACCAGGCCCGCTGCGAACATCGCGTCCACCCGTTGCTCAATGCGGCGGTAGAGTTCATCGCGCGGCGGATCCAGTCCGATCATCGTCACCTGAAAGTCGCTGCCGCCAAACCCGTGCTCCGCTTGCAGCTCGCTGATGCTGCGTCCGGTTTTTTGATAGACCTCCAGCGCGCGCACCAGCCGCACGCTGTCAGCCACGCTGATCCGTTCGGCGGATTGCGGATCGACCTGCGCCAGCCGCTGATGCAGGCTGCCGCGTTGCGCCGCCTCTTGCGCCATCAGCTCGGCGCGCAAATCCGGGTCGGCTTCCGGCCCCTGGAACAGCCCGCTGAACAGCGCCTTGATGTAGAGCCCGGTGCCGCCGCAGACCAGCGGCAGCATCCCCTGGCTGCCGATCTGCTCGATGGCTTCGCGGGCGAGCTGGGCGAATTGATTGGCTGAAAATCCCTGCTGCGGATCGACCACGTCCACCAAATGGAAACGCACCTGCGCGCGCTGCTGCGCCGTGGGCTTGGCGGTTCCGCGGTCCATGTTGCGGTAAACCTGCATCGAATCGGCGTTAACGATCTGCGCTCCAAGCTCCAGGGCCAGTCCCACCGCCAGTTCGGTCTTGCCTGAGGCAGTGGGCCCGACGATCGCCAGGACGCGGGCGCTCACTCGCCGTAGGCCACGCCGAACGACCCGCCCAGGGGGTCGTAGATCTCCGCCGCGGAGAGCGGACGCGGCTCGAACACGTTGGTGCTCAGGTTGCCGCCGACCACCAGCACCCGGCCGTCGCCCAGCAGCACCGCCTGGGGCACCGCGCGCACAAAGCCCATCGATCCGGTCTGCACAAAGCTCTCGAGCTCAACGTCGTAGAGTTCGGCGGAGGACAGCGCGTTGATGTTTTCGTCCACGCCGCCGATCAACAGCACCGCGTCATCCAAAGCCACGGCGGCCTGCCCCGAGCGCGGAGTGCTCATCGGGCCGACCTCGTAAAGCAGCGCCTCGTCCGCGGGGTCGTAGATCTCGGCCGAGTCAACGACGTTGCTCGCGGCCAAATCGCCCGCGTCGCCGCCGGCGAGCAGCACCGCGTACTGCGGCTCGTCGTCGTCGTCGTCGTCGTCAATCGTTGCCGGCGCTACGGGCAGTTGGATCAAAGTCGCACTGTGGCTCAACCGCCTGTCGGCCATTTCGTCGCATTCGCCGGTAACGCCCGCGAAGTCGGTGAACGCATCTTCCGTCGCGGAGTACAGCTGGCAGGAGTTGAGGCTGGTCTCGCCGTCGAACCCGCCGCAGACCAGCAGACGCGTCTGGCCCTCGATGGTCAGCGCGTTGATCGTGGCGCTGGAGCGCGGGGCGCACAGCTGTGCCGCGCTTGCCGCAAACCCGCCGACCGGGTTGAACAGGTCCGCGTCGTCGAGCTGGTCCTGGCCGTCGGTGCCGCCCACGAGCAACACCGCGCCGTCCTCGAGCACAGCGGCGCAGTGCCCGGCGCGGCCGGTGCCCATCTGCGTCGAGCCGATCAGGTCGAAGGTCTCGCTCTGCGGATCGAAGATCTCGGCGTTGGACAGGCTGTCGGCGAACGCCTCGAGCTGACCGCCGGCGATCAACACCCGGCCGTCGGCAAGCTTGGTCGCGCTGTGCCAGTAGCGCTCCTCGTGCATCCGCGCCTCGAGCAGGCTGAACGTGCCGCTTGCCGGGTCGTAGATCTCGGCCGTGTCCTGGGGACCGTCGTAGCTCACGCCGCCGACGATCAGCACCCGCCCGTCGTCGAGCACGGTCAGAGTGTGGGCGATGCGCGCCTTGATCGAGCTGCCCGGCGTGGCGTTGGTCTGCGCCGAGTCGCCGTAGTTGGGCACCTCGTCAAAGCTGACCGCCGCGTAGTAATAGGTTTTCCCGGGCTCGACGTCGCCGTCGATAAAACTCTGGGAGCTGCCGACGAAGACCACCGTGTCCGCGCCGATCTGCTCGCCCACGATGTAGCGCAAGTCGCGCAGCGGCAGGGCGCTGATCGGCGTGCCCTCGTTGCGCAGGATCATCACGCCGACAAAGTCTTTGTTCATGTCGCTGTCGCGCGATGTGGGATTAGTCCAGGTCAGCTCCACGCGGTCGATATAGCCTGCCGCGGAGAACAGACTGACCGCATAGGGCGCGTCGATGTCGGTCTCATCCTCGTCCAAATCCGGCTCGTCCTCGGGGCAACCGGTGCAGCAAAGCAGCGCCGCGAGCAGCGCCGCGAGCAGCAGGGCCGCCTTGATCGGATGGATTGAAGCATTGCTCAACTTAGTCATCGGATTTGTCCGCCTTGTAATCAAGGATCAGCCGACGCGCCAGCGCGCTGTCGGCCACGATCCGTTCGGCCACTAGGTAGGGGTTATGCGCTTCGTCGCCGCTGACCCGCGCCATGCGGCGCAGTTGATCGGCGTCACAGGCCGTGCTGCTCAGATTGTCGCGCACCTGCTCGAGCAGCACCTCGCACAGCTCGTCACGGAACGCCTGATCGCACGGGCCGTTGCCCTTGCGCTGGAGGTATTCCCAGTGCAGATCGATCTGCACGGCAATCTGCTCGACGCCCACGTCCTTGAACGCCTGCGATTGCAGCACCGGAATGGTCCAACCGTTCTGTTGCGGTCGGTTCATCTCGACCATCGCCCGCAGCTCGGCCACCATCCGGTCGGCTCCCTCGCGGTCGGCCTTGTTGACCACGAAAATGTCGGCGATCTCGGTCAGCCCGGCCTTCATCGTCTGGATCACGTCGCCGCTCTCGGGCACGAAAACCACCAGCACGCTGTGCGCCAGGTCCATGATGTCCAGCTCGGTCTGCCCTACTCCCACGGTCTCGACGATCACCACGTCCTTGCCAAATGCGGAAAGCAGCATGGCGAACTCGCGCGTGGCGCGGGCCAGGCCGCCGCGGTTGCCGCGGGTGCCCAGCGAGCGGATGAAAACTCCGCGGTCTCCTGCGTGGCGCGACATGCGAATCCGGTCGCCCAGCAGCGCGCCGCCGCTGAACGGGCTCGAGGGGTCGATCGCCAGCACGCCGACCTGTTTATCTTGGGAGCGAAAACGGCTGATCAGCCGGTCGGCCAGCGTACTCTTGCCCGCGCCGGGCGGGCCGGTGATCCCCAGCACCCGGGCGTTGTTCGCGTGGGGATAGACCTCGGCCATGATCTTGCGCCGCTGCGCTCCGCCGCTCTCGACGATCGACATCAGCCGGGCCAGGGCCCGCGGGTCGCCGTGCAGCATTTTGTCTACAAGCTGTGTCACGTTCTCTTGAACATCCTTTCCAGCTCTACGCTACTGACTCGCCGCACCGTGGGCCTGCCGTGGGGGCAATGCTCGGGATTGCGGGTCCGCAGCAGCTCGTCGAGCAGCCTGCGCATTGCGGCCTCGCTCAGCTCGGTGCCGGCGCGAATCGCTCCATGGCAGGCGATGCGCTCCACCACCTGATCGCGCGCGTCCTCGATCCGTCCCGCCGACCCGATCTCCGCCAGGTCGCTGACCAAATCGCGCACCAGGTTCGAAGCCGCGGATTCGGGCACCAAGGCGGGCAGGGATTTTATCACGAACGTCTGCGGCCCGAAACGCTCGACCGTAATGCCGAAACCCTCGAGCTCGGGCGCGAACTGCTCCAGGGCCGCGCCCTCGGTCCCGGCCAGGTCCAGCGTGATCGGCAGCAACAGCCGCTGGCTCTGGGCCGCGCCTTGCTCGATCTGCCCCAGCAGTCGCTCGTAGACCACCCGCTCGTGGGCCGCGTGCTGATCGATAATCACCAGCCCCTGCTCGTCCTGCGCCAGGATGTAGCAGTCCAGCACCTGGCCGATGATCCGCCAGGGGCGACGCTCGTCGTGCCGCTGGATCAGCTCGGGCTGTTCTTGTCGCGGAAAATAGGGCTGTGCGCCTGCGTCGCTGCCGCGTCCCACGCTGTAACGCGCCACCGCGTCGGCCACGCGCTGTTCGCGCTGGTCGGGCAAAACCTGTTCGGACCCGCCGCCCTGCCCCGTCGGCTGCGGCATGCTGCTTTCCGCGTGCGAGCGCAACGCCTGGCGCACGGATTGGCTCAGCGCCTGAAACACGCTGCGCGAATCACGGAAGCGCACCTCAGTCTTGGCCGGGTGCACGTTGACGTCGACCATGTCCAGCGCAGTATTCAAATCGATCACCGCCACGGGGTAGCGGCCGCGCATCAGGTGGTCGCGGAAGCCCTCGATTACCGCGCCGGTGGTCACCTTGTCGCGCACGGCCCGGCCGTTGACCAGCGCGTAGATCTGGCGCGCGCTGCCGCGACTGACCTCGGGCGCGGCGATTCCGCCGCGAATCATCACCTCGTCCTGGTCGAGCTCGAGCCGAATCAGCGCCCGCGACACGTCGTCGCCGATCAGGCTGGACACGCGCAGCAGCGCGTCGTCCAATGCGGGCAGCACGAACACGTTGCGGCCGTTGTGCCGCAGCACGAAACGCACCTCGGGACGCGCCAGGGCGATGCGCGTCAGCCGATCGATAATGTGCCCCAGCTCGGTCTGCAATCCGGCGAGAAAGCGCCTGCGCGCCGGGGTGTTGTAGAACAGCTCGCGCACCTCGACCATCGTCCCGGCCGGGCAGCCGACCTGCTCGACGCTTTGGATCACTCCGCCGTTGATCGTCAGTTTGGTTCCGCCCTCGTCCTGGGGCCCGCAGCTGGTGAGAGCGAAACGCGAGACCGCGGCGATCGAGGGCAGCGCCTCTCCGCGAAAGCCCAGGGTGCGCACGGCCAGCAGGTCGGACTCGTCGTTGATTTTGCTCGTGGCGTGGCGCTCCACGGCCAGCAGGCAATCGTCGTACCCCATGCCGCAGCCGTTGTCCGCCACGCGAATCAGCCGCCGACCGGCGCGCTCGATCTCGACCACGATCTCCGTGGCCCCGGCGTCGAGGCTGTTCTCGACCAACTCCTTGACCACCGAGGCCGGGCGCTCGACCACCTCGCCCGCAGCAATGCGGTTGATGGTTCCGTCGTCGAGCAGTTTTATTCGGTTCACGTCATGCAATCCTGCGAATTCAAGGCTAAGAATCCTATCCGCGATCAACCTGGGGCGTCAAATCAAGTCTTCCCACAATATAAGGTGGGGGAATAATAATGTTGAATAACATTATTGGGTGGGCGCGAGCAGGGTATTGGATTGAGATTTACCACCTGACTACGCACGATAGCCCGCTCTGCGCGTTCTCAAAGAAGTGTTGTTCATCAAGGCAAGATATTCCGCACGATTATCGATCATAGATCGTGGCTTGGCACATGGCACCGCAAACTTCGCGTATCAGTCCACCCTCGGATGAGAACGCGCAGATCGGGCCATCGTGCTTCTCTCGCAGTGAGCGATAAACAATCCAATACTCTGCTCGCGCGGGGGGAGAGAGACGGCGGCGCGATGGCGTGCCGCCATCGCGCCGCCTGCCTGCCCCCACCCTGGCTCGCGGGGTGTTGGAACGAAATTTATTTTGAGGTGGGCCAAACAACGAACTTTTCCGCGCGCATGTCGAAGAAAAAGAGCGTGGAGAACCCGGTACGGCTGACCTACTGACTGTTGAGGGTCGCGGATAATGTTAGAGGCGGCATGCAGAACGATATTAAGAAATTTCGTTCCAATGCCCCGCGAGCCCTACACACAAAGATCGATTTATCGATCTTTACCTACCCCTTCCCAATCTTTCGACGCGGGGTGGGTCGTGGCACTACGACCAGCGACCTACGCGAGTTTTGCGGCACCTCAAAAGGTGCCAAAGATCGATTTATCGATCTTTACCCCACCCCTTGTTAGGCGAAGAAGCTGAGCAGCACTCCCGCGGCCACGGCCGAGCCGATCACGCCCGCCACGTTGGGCCCCATGGCGTGCATCAGGATGAAGTTGTCCGGCGACTCGCTCTGGGCCACCATCTGGGAAACGCGCGCTGCCATGGGCACTGCCGAGACTCCGGCGGAGCCGATCAAGGGGTTGATCTTCTCGCGCGAGACCAGGTTCATCAGCTTGGCGAACAGCACGCCTCCGGCCGATGCCACGGCGAACGCGCACACGCCGAGCAAAAAGATCTTGATGCTCTGGCTGCTCAGAAACGTCGCTCCCTTGGCCGACGCGCCAACCGATACGCCGAGCAAAATCGTCACCGCGTCGATGAACGAGCCCTTGGCCGTGTTCGACAGCCGGTCGGTGACGCCGCTCTCCTTGAGCAGGTTGCCGAAAAACAGCATGCCCAGCAGCACCGCGGCCTTGGGCACGATCAGCACAGTGACCAGCGTGCCGACCAGGGGGAAGGCGATGCGTTCGGCGCGTCCGACGTCGCGCGGCGCGGCCATCCTGATCCGGCGCTCGGCCCGGGTGGTCAGCAGGCGCATTATCGGCGGCTGGATGATCGGCACCAGCGCCATGTAGCTGTAGGCCGCCAGGCTGATCGGCGCCAATAGGTCCGGGGCGAGAATCGAGGTGGTGTAGATCGCGGTCGGGCCGTCAGCGCCGCCTATAATGCCGATCGCCGCCGCCTGTTTGAGGGTGAAGTCCAGGGAGCCCGCGATCCAGAACGTACTGAAGATGCCGATCTGGGCCGCGGCACCAAGTAAAATCAGCCGCGGCTTGGACAGCAGAAAACTGAAGTCGGTCATCGCGCCGATCCCGAGGAAGATCAGCGGCGGATAGATCTCCATTTCCACGCCCATGTACAGATAGTACATCGTGCTGTGCGGATCGTTGATATCGGCCGCTGAGAACGGGATGTTGGCAATGATAATGCCGAAGCCGATGGGAATCAGCAGCAGCGGCTCGAAACGCTTGATGATCGCCAGGCCGATGAAAACCAGCCCGATGACGATCATCGTCAGGCTGCGCCAGTCGAGCTGATAGATCCCCGTGCTCTGGATGAATTCCAACATGGTGCTAGTCTTGCTTGCGGATTACGGCCAGCAGTCGGCCCTTGCTCACCTCGCGGCCCGCTACGGCCTCAAGGCGCTCGACAGTCCCGGCAACCGGGGACGCAATCTGATTCTCCATCTTCATCGCCTCAAGCACCATCAGCGCCTGCCCGGCCTGCACCAAAGTTCCTGGCTCGACCAGCAACTGTAAAATGGTGCCGGGCATGGGCGAGCGAATCTCGACGCAGCCCTGTTCCGGTGCGGCTTCCGCCGCTTGCGCCGGGGACGCGGGCATTGAGGCCGCTGCGGGCTGCGCACTGCTCGGCAACGCGGACGCGGGCTCGCCATCAAGGGCCAGCTTGGCGCCGAGGCGCACGCTATAGGGCTTGCCGTCCACCTCCACCGTGGCGCCCTGGGGACCTTCGTCGAGGATCTTGATCCAGTAGCGACGGCCCTCCACGTCGAGTTCAAAGCGCTTCATCGCGGATTCTCCCAGCGGCTGCTCAGCCGATCGCTTTGGTCCAGACGCGCCTTGCGCGACCAGGCGCCGTCGCTGCCCGGTCCGCCTTGGACTCCCGGCGGCCGTCCCTGGCTCAGCCGACGGCGATAGACCGCATAGGCCAGCGCGGCCACCTGCGGCGGGTCGAGCTGTGGTCGCGTGGGCTCCGGCTCGAACGCGGCCGGGGCATCAGCCACGGGCTGGGGCTGTGACACGATCCGGGACACGATTCCGCCGCTGATCGGTTCGACCTGCTGCGGCGCGCGCGCCTCGCGGTTGATAATCCATGCTAACAGCCTGATCGCCGCGTAGAGCAGGATCAACACCAGGAAGACCGTGCCCAGACCGATGATCACGAACTGCAATTGTCCCGGCCGGGCCGTTGGGGCGGCGCTTTGCGCCACAATCGCGGACGCCAGGATGCTCGAAATCTGTGCGGTCACTTGTCCCCCGGTCCCTGGAGATAGAGCACGTACGGGTCGCAGGAATAATCGTCGGCCGAGAACACGCGCACGCAATAGTACCCGCCGTCCTCGTAGGCCGGGGTATCGTGAATCACGATGCTCTCGGACTGACCCGCGGCGTTGTACGAGGTTGCGGCCAACTCGGTTGAGGCGCACTGCTCGTCGTCGCAACGGTAGAGCTCGAGCTCGTAGTTGGCGTAGGCGGGCACCTGCCACAGCTCGATGTACAGGCTGAAGGTCTCGTTCCACAGGTCCACGACGTAGAACGAAAAGAAATCGTGGTCCACGGCCGTATGCAAGGTCGGGCTGAGCTGCACAGGCTCGCTGCCGAGCTGTCCGAGAAACATTCCGGGGAATCCGTCGTTCACCTCGTAGCCGTCGGGCTGACAATCGAGCTGATCATCGTCGTCATCGTCCGCCGTGTCGTCATCGTCAATGTTGCGATCCGGCGCATCGTCCTCAGCGTCGTCAGCCACGTCGGTTTCCTTGCCGCCGTAATCGCCCACAGTGCAGCCCAGGGCCCACGCCAAGGCCAAAATCAGAATCAAGGTGTAAAGTGCCGGTCGTTGCATCTGGTAAAATCCCTTTTCCCAGGCCCCAATTGCCAATCATCCATTATAAGGAAAGCGCTGGAACGCGGTCAACATCAGAACGGCGCTCCGCTTGCCGCGGGAAAAGCCCCTTAAACCTTACAATACCATATCTTGTGCCAGCCTACACAAACGGCGCTACAAGTTGCGGTTTTTGCTTGACCCTTGTCCCGTTGAGTGCTAATTTTCAGCCAATTGTTGAATCAACAAGCGGGCTGCACCTTGCTTGTAGGGGTGTAGCTTAAGGTGAAGTATATCGGATGAAGATCAAACAAATAGAATTTTTCGGATTCAAGTCGTTCGCCGACCGAACCGTGCTCGCCTTTGACGAGGAGATCAGCGCGATCGTCGGGCCCAACGGCTGCGGCAAATCCAACCTGCTCGACGGCCTGCGCTGGGTAATGGGCGAGATGAGCGCCAAGAGCCTGCGCGGTTCGGCCATGGCCGACGTAATTTTTGCCGGCACGGACGAGCGCAAGCCGATGGGCATGGCCGAGATCAACCTGGTGCTCGACACCTCGGCCGGCGCGCCCGCGGGCTACGAGGGCTGCGCCGAGATCATGATCACCCGCCGACTCTACCGCTCGGCCGAGAGCGAATACCTGATCAACAAGGTCCCCTGCCGCCTGCGCGACATCAACGAGCTGTTCATGGACACCGGCCTGGGCGTACGCGCCTACTCGATGATCGAGCAGGGTCAGATCGACCGGCTGATCGCGGCCAAGCCGCTGCAGCGGCGGTCCTTGATCGAGGAGGCCGCGGGGATCACCAAGTACAAGGCGCGCAAGGACGAGGCGTTGCGCAAGGTCGATTCGACCCAGCAAAACATGCTGCGGGTCAACGATCTGATCGCCGAGATCACGCGTTCGGTCAACTCATTGGCGCGTCAGGCGGGCAAGGCGCGGCGCTATCACGAGTTCAAAACCGAGTTGCGCGGGATCGACCTGGCGGTCTCGGCGCGGGAGTACGCGGGTCTGCAATTCGACTCCGACCTGATCAACGGACGCATGGCGCGCATCGCGCGGCAGGTCGAGCAGGCCGCGGGCGGCCTCGAGGCCGAGGAACTGGCAATCCAGGACAACCGGCTGACGCTGCTCGAGCTGGAGAAACGGCTGAACAACTGGCAAAGCGAGCTGTTCGAGATCCATAGCGCAATCCAGGCCGCCGAGACCGAGTACGAGCACCTGACGCGCGAGGCGGGCAAGCTCGAGCAATCGATCGAGTCGGCCCAGGCCGAGATCGCGGACTACGGCAACCGCCGCGACCAGCTCGAGTCCGAGCGCGACAAGCTGGCCAAGGAGCGCAACGCGCTGCTGGTCACGATCTCCGAGTCGGACGGCGAGCTGGCGAACCTCGAGTCGCAACTGATCGAGGCGCGGGGCACAGTCGAGCAACTGGCGTCCGGGCTCGACGAGCAAAAGAGCGAGCTGGTCGATCTGCTGACCGAGGAGGCGCAGCTCAAGGGCTCGCGCGAGGCGGCCGCGGCGCGCATTGCCGACGCTCAGGAGCGCAACAGCGAGGGGTCCCAGCGGCTGACAGCCAACGCCGAGCAAAACGACGAACTCAGCGCGCGGCTGAGCGAGATCGAGTCCGACCTGGCCGCCCTGACCAAGAGCGAACAAGAGGCGGGCGCGGAACGCGACGACCTGGCCCGGCGGCGGCAGGCGCTGCTCGACGAGGGGAGCGGCCTGGGCGAACGCTACGAAGACATCAAGGGCGAGCTGGAAAGCCGCCGCGTGCGACTAAAATCGCTCAAGGCGATGCGCGACAACCTCGAGGGCTACCAGCGCGGCGTGCAGAGCATCCTGCGCCACGCGGGCGGCGACCACCCCGAGCCGCTGAACGTGCGCGGTGTGGTGGCCGACTTCCTGGACACCGACCAGCGCTACGAGACCGCGCTCGAGGCGGTGCTGGGCGACCGGCTGCAGGGCGTGGTGGTCGACGATCAGACCTGCGGCATCTCGGCCATCGAGTACCTCAAGTCCAGCTCGGCCGGACGCTCGACCTTCATCCCGATGAACCTACGGCAGCAGGTCCCCAACCAGTTCGGCAACACCGCGCTGTCCATGGCCGAGTGCCCGCTACGCGAGGTGGTCAACGTCAAGACCGGCTACGAGACCGTGGCCGACTACCTGCTGGGCGACACGCTGCTGGTCAAGGACATCGACACCGCGCACCGAGTGTGGAAGGCCAACGGCTACCGCGGAATGCTGGTAACGATCGAGGGCGAGCTGCTGGACGACCGCGGCGCAATGACCGGCGGCACGCCCGAGTCCGTGCAATCGGGCATTTTGCAAGCCAAGCGCGAGATCAAACAGCTCGAACAAGAGATCAGCGGCCTGGCCAAATCGTACACCGCCGCCGAGTCCTCCTACCTGATGAACAAAGGTCTGGCCCAGAAGGTCGCGGACAAGCTCGAGCAGGCCCAGGAGCAACTGCGGCGGCTGCACATCGACCGCATCAACATTGAAAACGCCCGCGACAACGCCGGGTCCGAGCTGCGCGACCTGGGGTCCGAGCGGCAGCGGCTGACCGACGAGGGCTCCGCCCTGGTCCAGCGCGCCGAACGTGACGGCAAACTGCTGGCCGACGCCGAGCAGCGGCTGAGCACCATCGTCGCGGAGCGCGAACGGATCGGCGGCACGGTGCGCGAACTCGACGCACGGCTGCGGACCGATCGCGCGGCGCTCGACAACTCGCTGGCCGAACTCTCCGAACGGCGGATCGAGATCAGCGCCCTGCGCGAACGGGCCGACCAGCTGGGTTCGAGCCTGACCCGCATCGAGAGATCCCGCGCGGACCTGGGTTCGGTGGTCGAGCGCCGCAATCGCGAGATCGCCTCCGCCGGACAACGGCTGGAGCAGATCGCCGCGACCAAGACCGAGCTCAAGACCAAGCTGGGCACGCTGCACGCACAGCGCGACGAGCACGCGGCGGGCCTGCGCAAAGTCCAAGAGGAATACGAGTCCGGACGCTCGGCCCTGACCGAACGCGAATCAGGGCTCAAACGCCGCCAACGCGAGATCGACCGCCTGCGCGACGAACAGCGCTCGTGCGATGTCAGCCTGACCGAGGCGCGGATGAAGCTCGAACACGTCACCGGCCAGGTGATTGAGCGCTACAACATCGAACTGACCCAGCAGGCCGCGCAACACCTCGAGTTCGAGTCCGACCCCGTGGCCCAGTCCCAACGGCGGCGCGACCTGCGGCAGAAGATCGAGCAGATGGGCGAGGTCAACCCCAACGCGGTGGAGGAACACGCCGAACAACGGGAGCGGCTCGAGTTCTACACCACCCAGCGCGAGGACCTGCTCAAGGCGATGGACACGCTCAAACGCACCATCACCCGTATCAACCAAACCTCGCGCAAACTGTTCAGCGAGACCTTCGAGCGGGTCAACGAGCAGTTCCAGGCGGTGATTCCAATTTTGTTCGGCGGCGGCAGCGCCCGGCTCGAGCTTACCGAGTCCGACGACGTGCTCGAGGCCGGACTCGATATCGTGGTGCGCCCTCCGGGCAAACGCCTGACCAACGTCTCGCTGCTCTCCGGCGGCGAAAAGGCGCTGGCGGCCATCGGCCTGATCTTCTCGCTGTTCCTGATCAAGCCCAGCCCGTTCTGCGTGCTCGACGAGGTCGACGCGCCCCTGGACGACAGCAACATCGACCGCTTCAACTCGCTGCTGCACGAGATGAACCAGCACAGTCAGCTGGTGCTGATTACGCATAATAAGCGAACCATGGAGATAGCTAATCAGCTATACGGGGTTACCATGGAAGAGAAGGGGGTCAGTAAGATCGTTTCGGTGAAACTGAACTGATCGATCCGATTTCCTGCAATACGGTTTTGCCCCCGCAGCATCCACGGGGGCTTTTTCTTGCCCGCCTACCCTATCTATAACCGTCATCCAAAGGCCCTGGGCCGAAGGATCTACGCTCGCACGATGAATTTGTTGTGAATTGGCTGACAATAGTTAGGTATGGTGTCCCCCGAACTTCCCCTTGCGCACAAAGTCGTCGGCTGCCGGATTCGTGGTCAGCAGTGCCGAAGAATCCCTCAGCGATCAGGGCTTCCAGATAGGCCATCAGCTTCTTCATGCGAGCATGAATATGGGTCCGTCTCGGAAAGGACAAGATCATGAGGTGTTCGAATTCATAGGAAGAAATCGCGACAAATTGACGATTGATACAATTTTTTTACTACGAAGTCGCTGACGCGATAATCGAGTCTGCCTCTTTCACAAGTCTAGAAATCCAGTTCAATTGGCGTTTTGTCCAATCGCGCTTGATTTCTTTTAACTTACTCCTGCCTGCAAAGTAATCACCATAGTGCGCGATATTGTGACGCCGATTGACAGCGTCAGAAACCTTCTTGTTTATAGTGGGTGCGCCACTTTTCTTGGCAGCGTTCTCCGTCAGTTTTTTAATTCCGAATCCAAGAAACAGATCATCAACTTGACGAAGGTCGTGCATCGGTTTTTCTAGCAGCCAGTTTGCAATTTTATTCCTCAAGGTTCTGTGTGGACGTTGGTTGTTGAGAAGTTCAAGAACATCGCTCATTGACACCCCAGCGTCAGACAAAGGCTTTTCAAGTGTTTTGGGTGTTTTTTTCTTCGTCACATATGGGACAAGTCGGTCTAAGAACTTGTCCCTAAAATAGGCATCCATTCCTGAAACACCAAGCATAAGGGCTGATCGCAGCAGATCATCAAGCGACAGATCAACCACGGTTCCGTTTGGAATGCCATTTGTTTCAAGCCTTTCGTGAAGATCACACAAACTTATCGCGCGGGCAATCACTTTATCGAATTTCGTTTTTGCGTCCACCGGTGGCTACTCCTCATGAAGAAGTGAATTTCCACCCCATTCTAAAGCAGAAATCTTTAAATGTACGTTGGTCTAGAGATAGAATCTCTTCCATGTAAGTATCTCTAGAAAAGTCTATTCGTTTTTTTATCGTAGAGCTTTCTCAGAATCGCATCGATACACATGCCCGAATTTTCGTATTTCTCTGTCTCGATAATTTCCCCGAACGCCCCCCCCCTCATCGGCGACCGACTTTCGTACCAGTACTCGAGGAAACCCTCGGTGTTCCACGGTTCGATTCCCTGCTCGATCCAGCCGTTGAGCAGCCAGTTGACCTCGTCCTCGCGCTCCTAGCGCAACCAGAAGCCCCCGCCGTTCGGCGGAAGGCGTGTTGTTCGCTTTCACAATGCCCGTCACGACTTCCCAGCAGGCGTCACGAAGGCGCGTGCCGATCGTGTACTTATGGTAGCGGGAAAAGTTCTTCGCCACATCTTCCACGTACACCGTCAGCTCCAACGCCTTCTTGTAAATCGGCAGGTGATCGTATTTCGCCATTCAAGAAAATGCCGCGACCAAGGCTTCGCCTTGGACCCACCAGAGGGGATGCCCCTCTGGACTCCCCCAAATGACCAAAGAACCAAATTACCAAATTTCAC